>CACXFS010000057.1 GCA_902766885.1 uncultured Ruminococcus sp.
CCATCTCGCTTGTTGCGGCGTGTTGCGATTGGAAAGGAATCATAAACGCAGTTCGCTAAAAACAGTCCACCGGACTGTTTTTTTAACGCTCACCTTCAAATCCCTTCGGATACTTAGCGAACCACAGAAAAAGCCGAGAAGAAATTCTCGGCTTTTTCTGTGGCCCGCCCGAAGGGATTTGAACCCCCGTTCTCCGGAATCGGAATCCGTTGCGTTATCCAGCTGCGCCACGGGCGGAAATTATATTTTATTTTGAGTGTTTCAATATTAGTTTTCTTTGTATTCGTAGGGACACGGCGCGCCGTGTCCACACAAAAATTGCGTGCAATTTTTGTGAATGGGACGTGTGGGAACCCGTCCCCTACGGAAAGGTTTGTTGGTCACTATAATAATATATAATCGGTTGTGTTTTTGATAGTCAACACGGACACGGCACGCCGTGTCCCTACGACTGAAATACAAACATTTCCGTTATCGCCGTAGGGGACGGCATCCCTGACGTCCCGAAACGTTACCTATATATAAACACAAATTCAGCAAATAAACCTTTCCGAACCACACGCACTATTACAAATTCGGAGCGTAGCGACCCTTAACTCAAAACTCATCAAAATTATACCATTTTTCTGTCAACATATCAAGCCGTTTTCTTACTCCGAAAGCTCTTCCCAGATTAAATATTGCTCCTCCTGCTCCTGCTGGAGCTGTTCAAGCTTGCTCGTGAGCTCGATGAGCTTTTCGTAATCTGCGGCGACTTCCTCGCTTGAAAGCAAAGCCTGCGTTTTTTCGATTTCTTCGTCGAGCCTTTCAATCTCGGCTTCTGCCTTACTGAGCCTTGTTTTACGCTTTCTTTCCTCGCTTTGCCTTTGCTTTTGCAAGAAGTAGTCGTTCTGCGGCTTTTCTTTATTAACATCCGCTTTCTCAGCTTTTGCTTCACCGATTTCCGACTTTGTGCGTTCAAGATAATAGTCGTAGTTGCCGAGATACTCCGTCACGCCGTCGGGCGTCATAACAAGCACACGGTCTGCAAGCTTGTTTATAAAATATCGGTCGTGGCTGATAATCAAAAGTGTTCCGCCGTATTCCTTAAGCGTGTTTTCAAGCTCCTCACGAGATGACGAGTCAAGGTGGTTTGTCGGCTCGTCAAGGAGCAAAAAATTACCGCCCTTGAGCATAAGTTTTAAAAGGGAAATTCTCGCTCTTTCGCCGCCGCTCATTTTTGAAAGAGGCTTGAAAACTTCCTCACCCTTAAACAAAAATGACGCCATTGCGCTTCGTACTTCCGTCTGCGTCATATTCGGAAACGCATCCCACACCTCGTCAATCGCCGTTTTGCTCAAATCAAGATTCTGCTGCATCTGGTCAAAATATCCGACCTGAACATTTGCACCGTAGTCGTATTCGCCGCTGTCCTGAGGATATTTGCCCGTGAGAATTTTAAAAAGCGTAGTTTTGCCGCAGCCGTTTGAGCCGAGAATAAAAACTCTTTCGCCTTTTCGGATATGTATGTCTACATTCTTAAACAAATGCTTTTCACCGAATGATTTTGCAAGTCCTCTGCATATAAGCACGTCGTTACCGCTCTCGCACTTCGGCTCAAAGCGCATATGCATTGTTTCAAGTTCGCTGTCGGGAGTGACAAGCTGAGCCTTTATTCTGTCGGCTTCCTTTTGCTTGCTCGCCGCAGTAATGAAGTTGTGCTCACGGCCCCAGCGTTTTTGCTGTTCAACAATGCCCTCAATACGCTTGATTTCCTTTATATCATTCTCGTATTTGTTTTTTAGCGACTCGTTGTATGCCTTTTTCTTTTCGATAAACTCCGAATATGCGCCTTTGTAGCACATTGTGCGGTTGTGCTCAAGCTCAATTGTCTTGTTTGTGACCCTGTCAAGAAAATAACGGTCGTGGCTGATGATTATCATTGCACCCTTGAAGTCACGCAAAAATCCCTCAAGCCAGTTAACAGAGCCTATGTCCAGGTGGTTTGTCGGCTCGTCAAGGAGCAGCATATTGCTCTGCGAAAGCAGCAGCTTTGCAAGACAGAGCTTTGAACGCTGACCTCCGCTTAAGCTGCCAACAGGCATTGTAAAGTCGGATTCCTTAAAGCCGAGTCCCAAAAGAGCTGAGCGTGTGCGGCTTTTGTATGTAAGACCTCCGAGATTTTCAAAGCTTTCAATCAGGAGCGTCTGCCTTTCAACAAGCTTATTGAGGTCACCGTTTTTATTGTCGATATCGTTTGTGACGGCTGAAATTTCCTTTTCCATATCGGCAAGGTAGTCAAAAACCGACAACAGCTCGCTGTATACGTCAATTCTCGGATTGTTGCAGGCGTGCTGTTCCATATAGCCGACACGAGTGTTCTTTTCAAAAGTGACAGTTCCCGAAGTGGGTGAGATTTCGCCGTTGAGAATTTTAAAAAGGGTAGTCTTACCGACGCCGTTTGCACCTATAAAGCCGACCTTGTCGTTGTTTTCAATGTCGAACGAAACGTCGGTAAATAGATTTCGCTCGATAAATGTCATTGTAAGATTGCGTACGGATAACGCAGGCATAAAGTCACCCCTTTTTAAATCATCTTTTCTATTCTACATTAAAAACTCAAAAAGAGCAATACAAAATTGAAAATATGCCAGAGATTGACGAGTGCATAAGCGCCGATTCCGATATAGAGCAAAAGGTTTGTGAAAAATCCTTCCTCAACGTCCATCAGCTTGTAAACTACTGAGCAGATTATAATTAAGACAAGCGGGAGTATACCTTTTACGAGTAACGCTGACCAAAAGCTGCCTAAAACGGGCTGCATAATTGGGTTAGCCTCATAAAATCTGCCGCTTGAAAGCAGAGCTTGAGTGCAGAACCAATCTACAAGATTGAGGAAGTAAAGGAAAAAGATTTTCTGATAAAACGAAAATCCGTATGATTTTTTTGATTTATATTCATTTTGCAAGCTTTTTTTGTTGTTTGCGTAATCCATAATACCGCCCTTAATTTCATTCTAAAATTATGGATATTATTTGCAGTACAAAGCAGATTATTCTATTTTTTGTTTTGTAATAAAAAGTCAGGTTTTATCGTAGTTTATCCCACACAAAGAAAAAAGTTTAAAAAATTATCAAAAAAAGTGTTGACAAAGTCGGTACGTTATGATATATTATTAGAGCACTCGAAATTACAGAGATTCGCTGGTGTAGCTCAGTTGGTAGAGCAGCTGATTTGTAATCAGCAGGTCGGGGGTTCAAGTCCGTCCACCAGCTCCATTAAAGCCTACTGTTTAGGCAGTAGGCTTTACCTATGAAATTGAATATGGGAGAATTCCCGAGTGGCCAAAGGGGGCAGACTGTAAATCTGTTGTCATCGACTTCGGTGGTTCGAATCCACCTTCTCCCACCAAACACAAATAATCCGAACTTTTTACTGAGATGAAAAGTTCGGATTATTTATTTTTATTTTATTTTTTGTAGAATCTATTTGTTACCCCAACTTTTAATAGAGTCTGTAAAAATAACCTGTTTGTGCGCATTTGAGTAAATAGATTGACATTAGTAACGGGATATGCTACAATAGCTAATGTGATTAGCTAAAACAAAGAAAGGAGTAGCAAAAATGAAAGTGGGATTGGATAAGAAAAAAATTATTGAAGCTGCGGCTGATATGGCAGATAAAAAAGGTATTGCGAATGTAACCCTGAAGGTGTTAGCTGAAGAATTGGGAATAAAACCTCCATCGCTCTATAAGCATTTCAGCGGCGGACTTGAGGAACTGAACAAGGAGCTGATGTTGTACGGCTGGCGTTCTTTGGAAAGTGAAATCACAAGAGCCGCCATAGGCAAGGCAAAAGACGATGCAATCATAGCAATCTGCTATGCCTATCGGAATTTTGTTGCAAAGCACAAGGGATTGTTTGAAGCTATGCAATGGTACAATATGTATCAATCGGAGGAACATCTAAAAGCGACTGAAGGAACGGTGTCCATATTGTTTCAAGTACTTGAAGCCTATGGACTCAGCGAGGAACAAAAAGTGCATATTGTCCGTATGCTCAGAGGTTTTCTGCAAGGCTTTGTTTCTATTGAAAGTCACGGAGGATACGGAAACCCCACACCCCTGAATGATACTTTTGACTTTGCATTAAAAACTATATTGAATGGTATTCGTGATTTACAAGGAGAAACAGAACAATGAAAGAGTTTTTGAAAAATATACTTCCGTTTAATAACCGGACGGAAATGCCGAAGGCATTATTTATTGTAAAGAAAATTCTTGCTTTCTGGTTATGTTACATAGCAGGACTGTTTCTTGCCGAGGGTGTTGTCATACTTTTACATTTTGCTCTCGGTAAGAATATGCTTGTAGGTGATGTGTTTGACGGACAGACTATAACGCTGATTACTTATTACGGCTATATCATTATGTCGGGTGTAGCCTTACTGTATTGGAAACTGATTGAGAAAAAGCCCTTGCCCGAAATGGGCTTGACAAAACGGTTTGGAAATTATTTTATCGGTATTATCGTAGGTGTTCTTTTACTTGCCGTTTCAGTCTTTGCAATTGTTTTGACAGGAAACATTGAATATCACGGTATTTTTGAAAATGCAGATATTCTTATGATTATTCTTTTATTCGGTGGCTTTATAATTCAGGGTGCAACAGAAGAAATCCTCTGTCGAGGAATTGTGTTACACACTCTCAAAGAAAAGACTCCCACTTGGATCGCAATAGCGGTAAGCACTGTTTTGTTTATTATACCGCATTGGTCATCACTGTTTGAGGGCGGCACGATTTACGGTGTTATCGGTGTTGCCAACCTTGTACTGATTTCAATAATCTTTTCACTTCTGACTATCCGATTTAAGAGTATCTGGGCGGCTTGCGGCTTGCATTCTTTTTGGAACGCTATTCTGTATTGTATTCTGGGACTTAATTTAAGCGGAAAAGATGAAACTGTTACGGCTATTTTCAATATGCAATCCGTAGGTAATAATATATGGAACGGCGGCGCATACGGTATTGAAGCAAGTATTGTTACCACTGTGGTATTAGCTATTGCCGCCGCATTGATTTGGTATATGAACAGAAAGAAAATTGACAAAAGGGGAAACTAAAGTATGGGTTTAAAAAATAAAAGATGTAGTTCTGCATTGCCCGTAGGCTACAGGGAAATCTATTCCGTTAATCTTCAAAAGGATAAAAAAGCAGCTTTGTTTGTGAATATAGCAGCCTTAATTCTGATGGTGATTTTTGTTATCATCGGAATTCTTATAGTGCCGATTTCATATACCTTCGACAATGACGGGAGCATAGTAACAGTATGGCTGAAAACGATAGCTGTATTAGCCGGAATGATTGTGTATTTTTTTTTACACGAGCTTGTGCACGGCATAACTATGAAACATTACGGTGCAAATAAGGTTAAGTACGGTTTCACGGGCCTGTATGCCTTTGCCGGCTGTGAGGAATATTTTTCAAAAAAGCCGTACATAGTAATTGCCCTTGCTCCGATTGTCGTTTGGGGCGTTGTTCTTGCGGCAATATGCTGTTTTGTTCCCAAGAGCTGGTTTTGGGTGGTTTATTTCATTCAGATTATGAATTTATCGGGTGCGGCAGGCGATTTGTATGTTACCTGTAAATTCAGTAAGTTTCCAAAGGACATACTGATTAAAGACACCGGCGTGGAAATGAAGGTATATTCAAAAACCTTGTAAAGATTTCGATAGCCTTTTCGCTTTTATCAAAAAGAGAAAATAATTTGGAGGTGCAATATGTTTATATTATCACAGGACAAAAAGAAGTTTGCAGAATATAAATTTGTTGAGGTGTCTAAAAATTACGGCAGCAAGAAAGAAAATAAATATTGCCTTGTTGGGACTGATTACCGTGGTATTAGCGGACGAGTCATCATTTTGGGAAGTTATTCCGGTGAAGAAGCTGCGATTGCAGAACTGGAAAACATCTATACTGCTATGAAAAACGGCGAAGCTGCATACGCAGTAAATTGAAGTGAGAAAAAATACTGAAATGGTGTCGTTTCAGCAAAAATTATGTGCCCCGAAAATTAACATTCAACTTTTTTCTCGTTTACATAATTTAATATTGTTACATCAGAGTCAATTTTATAGAAATATAGAATTGGCTCTTTTTTGCAAGAGAGCTGAAAGGTAGATTTGACAGGAGAGAGATTCTACATGACTGCTGATTTTTGGCTTGTGTCATATCCCGAAAACTTTCATATTATTATAGTGAAATAATATATTATTTCGACTAATAAATGAAAGGAGTTTTAAAATTTATGACAGCATTATCAGATTATCCAAAATCTGATTGTGTCAGAATTTTTGATATTGAAGCTATATCTATACCGATAGTTTATAATAAATACGGAGACTATGACCCTAACGGAATGATGTATGTTCTCAAAAAGGATTCAGAGCGTATTCAGCGTGAAGCAAAAGAAAGGTTTTTGATGAATCCTCCGCAGCCATACAAGGATGTTCAGCCTCTTGTGATAAGAGCAAATGCAGGTGATGAAATTCAGGTTAATTTCTACAACAAGCTTGACAGAAGAATGTCTATCCATGTTCAGGGACTTAAATATAACGTCCTGACCTCCGACGGTGCAGAGGTCGGCTATAACCCCGACACTACCACAAGAGATTTTATCAGCTACAAATGGTATGCGGAAAAAGAGGGAGTTTATCTCTTTTCCGATATGGGTGATATGAGAAGTGACGAGGATGGTACGAATGTGCACGGCTTGTTTGGCGCAATAATAATTGAAAAGCCGCAGTCAAGCTGGTTTGACCCTGTTTCGGGTGAAGAAATTGAAAGCGGCTTGTTTGCTGATATTTATAATCCAACTGAGCCGTCTTTCAGAGAATATGCAGTTTTTTTCCACGACGAGCTCGAAATAAAGAACAAGGACGGGGAACAGCCTGTTGACCCTCATACGGGTCTCCCGAACGGCACTACGGGAATAAGCTACCGTTCAGAGCCTATGAGAAACCGTTTGCCGCTTGAGCATATGCACGAGGGCGTTACAGATGAAGATATCTCAATGAGCTCGTGGGCTTACGGTGACCCTGCTCCTCCGATTCTGAGAGCCTATGTGGGCGACCCGTCAAAAATAAGGCTCATTCACGGCGGAGTAAAGGAAACACACGTTTTCCATCTGCACAATCATCAGTGGAAACTTGAGCCTGATGACCCGAAATCTACAATAATCGACTCTATCTCAATAAGTCCGCAGGAATGTTATACACTTGATATTCTCTACGGTGCAGGAAGCTTTACAAAAATGATAGGCGACGCAATTTTTCACTGTCATCTGTATCCGCACTTTCACGAGGGTATGTGGACGCTATGGAGAATATTTGACAGACTGGAGGACGGTACGGGAGTATATCCCGACGGCACACCGATAGAAAGGTTAATTCCGTTGAAGGACAGACCTTGTCCACCCGAAAAAGACCTTCTTCATCCCGGATATCCGAATTTTATAAACGGAGAATACGGTGAAAGACCGCTACAGCCGCCGCTTGGAGTTTTAGACAAAAACGGTGAAAACAAGATTTTCCCGACGCCGTTGGAGCTTGCAAACTTTGTTCCTGATTTTGCTCCGGGTGCGCTGTATTCTGAAACCTGCCCCTGTAAAGAATGTGATGATGTAAAGGTGTTTGAGCTGGCTATAGTACAAGCCGATGTAGTGTATAACCGTTACGGCTGGCACGACCCTCAGGGCAGATTTTTTGTTCTGAAAGAGGAAATAGAAAGACACGGTACGCTTGATAATTATCTTGAAAAGGTAAACAGCGGCAAAATAAGGCCTCAGCCGCTCGTTATAAGAGCAAACGCAGGAGATTGCATTGAAATCAGAATGACAAATTTCCTGCCCGATTATATTGAAGAAAGTCCGTTCCAGCTAAAGACGCTGACGGATATTGCAGGCTTCCACATTCATCTTGTAAAGTTTGATACGATTGTGTCGGACGGTGCGGCAAACGGCTGGAATAATATTGCAGGTGCAAGGAAATATGAAACCCTGATTGAACGATTCAACGCAAACGAAGAACTTAATACGGTATTTTTCCACGACCATTTGTTTGCCAACGTTCATCAACAGCACGGCCTGTTCGGTGCGCTGATAGTTGAGCCGACAGGCTCGGTTTTCCTCAATCCCAAAAACGGAAAACCTTTAAAAAGCGGAGCAAATGCCGTAATAAAGAGAGCTGACGGAAGCTCGTTCCGTGAGTTTGCAATGTTTGTTCACGATTTTGCACTGCTGTTTGACAAGGATAACAGACCATTAAATCCGCCCGAACACCCCGGCTCGGACGACGACCCCGGCGTAATGGGAATCAGCTACCGCTGTGAACCGATGAGAGAACGTTTAAAAAAGAAAAACGACCCGCCGCATATTTTCAGCTCAAGAAAGTACGGCGACCCTGCAACTCCTGTGCTTGAAACCTATGTAGGTGACCCAATGGTTATCCGTCTGCTTGACGGCGCACACGAGGAACAGCATGCTTTCAACATCAACGGAATGTCATGGCGCAAGGAAATTACCGACCCGGTATCACCGATTGTTCAGGAGCAGACAATCGGCATATCCGAAGCATTCAATATTAAAATAGATGAGCATTATGATGCAGGCGATTATCTGTATTACTTCGGCGGTATTGATGATTTGTGGCTCGGCTTGTGGGGAATAATCAGAGCGCACAAGTGCAGGCAAAAGCATCTGCTTCCGTTGTGTAATATAAGCAAGCCTGTTCCGAAACCGCATTGTCCGCCAAAGGGTGCAGTTGTTCGTAAATTTGAAATAGCCGCAATACAGACGAATATCAAGTACAACAGATACGGCGACCACGACCCCGAGGGAATGGTTTTTGTTCCGCTTGAAGATGCCGAAGATGTAAAATGCGGCAGAAAAAATCCTGTTCCGCTGATACTAAGAGCAAACGCAGGCGACTGGATTGAGGTAACGCTATATAATATGTTTGACAAGTCTGTCATCTATCACGACTATCCGTCAGTTCCGCTCGATATGCCGCACAAGCCGTCAGACAGAGTTTCGTTAAGTCCGCAATTCCTTAAATTCTGTCCGCAGTGCTCGTCGGGCGTAAATGTGGGATATAATAGAGCAGAGCAAACGGCAGGACCGGGAGAATGTATAAAATACCTGTGGCATGCAGATAAGGAATACGGTGCCTGTCTGCTCAACTCATTCGGAGATTTGAGAAATCACCGTTATCACGGCTTGTTCGGCGCAATTATTATTGAGCCGCCTGCCGCAAAGTATTATCATAATATTTTAAGCATAAAGAAAAATCACGAGGAGCAGTCGGTAATAACTGCACCCGGAGTTGAAACTTTCAGAGAATTTGTTTTGTTTGCCCACAACGGCATAAGATTGCTTGACAAGAAGGGCAATGTTATCAAGACAACCGAGCAGGGAGCAGAAGGCGCACACGGTGCGCCCGACCACGAGGATACGGGAGAAAAGGGCTACAACTACCGCAGTGAGCGTTTCTTCAACAGGCTGAAAAGAAACCCGATTATCAGCAAGATTTTCAGTTCACGAGTCCACGGTGACCCGTCAACTCCGCTTTTAAAGGCTTACGCAAAAGAAAGAGTAATAATCAGACTGCTTATGCCTGCCGATAAGCCGAGAAATATCAGCTTTGTTTTGCACGGTCACAATTGGCGTGCTCAGCCTGACGACCCGTTTTCAACCGTAATTTCAGCACAGGGAGCGATAAGCATAGGCGGAGTTTATAACATTGAGCTTATAAACGGAGCTTCAGATGTTCCCGGCGACTATTTGTACCGTTCCGGTTCACTCAGGTGGGATGTTGAATCGGGAATGTGGGGGATTTTCCGTGTAATGAGCCGCAATATAAGATACAGATGCGAGTGTATATGCAGAAATATCGGTAACTGGTGGGAAGAACAATGGTATGATAAATATATGTAAAAACTAAAAATTCAAAATAATAACAAATCAGTCGTTTTGCAGAGCAGGACGGCTGATTTTTTGTTGAGTGGCGATTTTGTTAAAAAATAAATGCTTTTTAAATTCTTTGAAAATATTGGAAGTGATAAAAACAAAGAATAGGAAAACAATAAAATTAAATTACAGTTTATTGTTTCATTTTTATAAAGCGGAGGTGGGTTTATGAAAGCCGAAGTAAACGAAAATTGCATTGGATGCGGGTTGTGCAACAGCATTTGCCCGGAGGTGTTTACTATGACAGATGAAGGAGTTGCCACAGCAAGCTCTGATATTTCCGAGGAACAAGAGGAATCAGTACAGGAGGCTGCTGACAGCTGTCCCGTAGATGCAATTGAAGTGGAATTTTAATTTTATTATATAAATTTTGGAGGTAGCAAATGAAGGATATGTTTTGTTTTCAGTGTCAGCAGACTGCTCACAATAAAGCCTGCGAGGGCAAAGCAGGAGTCTGCGGTAAAAAAGCCGATACTGCAAATTATCAGGACGAGCTTGTAGGAGCGCTCATCGGACTTGCAAGAGCGGCAAAATACGGCAATCCTACAGCTCATACAGACGAGCTTGTGATGAAAGGTCTTTTTACCACACTCACAAATGTAAATTTCAACAATGTGACAATCAAGCAGATAAAGACCGAAATTGAAACCGAAAAGGGCAGAATCAACAGCGAGAAATTTGAAGATTACGATATGGAAAATATCTGGGATGACCACGAAGATATCCGTTCGCTTAAATCGCTGATACTGTTCGGGATAAAGGGAATGGCGGCTTATGCTTATCATTCATTTATTCTCGGTAAAACCGACAGCGAAGTGAGCAACTTTTTCTACGAGGCTCTGTATGCTCTGGGAGAAAAGAAAAGTGCAGATGAATTGCTTGAGCTTGTTTTAAAAACAGGTGAGGTTAATTTTAAATGTATGGCTTTGCTTGACAAGGCAAATACTGACGCCTACGGAAATCCCGTGCCGACAGAGGTTTCTCTCACTATCGAGAAAGGACCGTTCATTGTTGTAAGCGGCCACGATTTGCACGATTTAAAGCTGTTGCTCGAACAGACCGAGGGCAAGGGAATCAACATCTACACCCACAGCGAAATGCTGCCTGCTCACGGCTATCCCGAACTGAAAAAATATCCACATCTCAAAGGTAATTTCGGTACAGGCTGGCAAAATCAACAGTCGGAGTTTCACAATATTCCTGCACCGATTTTGTTCACTACAAACTGCCTTATGCCTGTAAGAGAAAGCTACAGCGACAGAGTTTTCACCACTTCTGTTGTATCCTATCCCGAACTGGTTCATATCGGTGAGGACAAGGATTTTACTCCCGTTATTCAAAAAGCCATTGAGTGCGGCGGATATGACGAGGACAAAGAAATGAGGGGAATGAACGGCGGCAATACTGTAACAACAGGTTTTGCTCACAATGCGGTGCTATCAAACGCCGATAAAATAGTTGACCTTGTTAAGCAGGGGAAAATCAAACATTTCTTCCTTATCGGAGGTTGTGACGGAGCGTCCTACAGCAGAAGTTATTACACCGACTTTGCAAAGCTTACACCGCCTGATACAATTATTTTAACTCTTGCCTGCGGAAAATATCGTATTAACGATTTGGATTTGGGCGATATTGAGGGTATTCCGAGAATACTCGACTGCGGACAGTGCAATGACGCATACAGTGCAATAAAAATCGCACTGGCTCTTGCAGATGCTTTTGACTGCACAGTGAACGACCTGCCGCTTACCCTTGTCCTTTCGTGGTACGAACAGAAAGCAGTCTGTATCTTGTTGACGCTTTTATATCTTGGTATAAAAAATATCTATCTCGGACCTACTCTACCTGCATTTGTTTCAAAAGGTGTACTTGATATTTTGATTGAAAAGTTCAATCTCACTCCTATTGATAAACCACAGGAAGATTATGATAGGATTATGAATAAATAACGAATCTGATAAATTAAACAATTACCACCCGTCAAACGGGTGGTAATTATTTTGTATAAATTCTTTAGACAATTGCAGCTTACATATCAAAAAATGCAACTTACTTTTGTTGAATTTGAATTTTATATCTGTTATGATAAAATAAGATTACAAGCAGGGAGGTCAGACAATGTTCAAGATAACGATTACACAAATCGGCGAAAACGATGAGGAAGAAATCATAGTCAAGTGCCGTGAAATCAACGACGAGGTGCTCTCGATTGTTGAACGGCTCAAAAAGAATGAGGCTATGCTGCTCGGCAGCAGGGACGGTGAAATGTTCCGCATTGCACCGAAGGATATTTACTACATTGAGTCGGTTGACAACAAAACCTACATTTATCTTCAGAAAAATATCTACGAGTCAAAGCTCAAGCTTTACGAGCTTGAAGAACAGCTCGGCAGTACAAAGCTGTTTCGGTGCTCAAAGGCTATGATACTGAATATTTCAAAAATCCGCTCGGTATCTCCGTCAATCAACGGCAGGTTTGAGGCAAAGCTTACCAACGGCGAAACGGTGATAATTTCACGCCAGTATGTGCCGAATCTGAAAAAACGTCTTGGAATGTGAGGGATAATAATGAAAGATACAGTTAAACTTGTAATTACGCATTTTTTTATAATATCAACAGGGGTTTTCTTTATAATGAGCCTTTCAAATCTGCTTTTTGACGGCAACGGACCGTTATCGCCCGAACTTCCCTGGCAGGTGTTTCTGACAGGCATATTAGGAGCGTTGCCGACATTTTTGTTCTACTTTAAAAACGAGCCGACGAAAAAGCAGTTTAAGGTGAGGACAGTAATTCACTTTATTTTAATTGAATCTGTAGTTATGACCGAAGGAGCGTTGTTTGAGTGGTACGGAAGTCTTGTTGACGCTTTAGTGCTTTTTGTTGTTATCCTTGCTGTCTATCTGTTTGTATGGGCGTATAGCTACTTTATGAATATACACCTTGCAAGGGACATTAACGCCGCACTCAAAAGATTTAACGAGGAAGATGAGGACGAAGAAATGTAATGCATTTCACATATTCAATTCTGCACCTTGCATCGGGTTTTGAACAACTCGGTGCAGGGTGCCTTTTTTATTGCCTTTTTGTCTGTTACAATAAGGTCACGACAGGAGGAAAGCTTATGAAAAAGATAATTGAAGTTCAGAATCTTGTAAAGGATTACAAGGACGTTCACGCAGTAAGGGATATTTCATTCAGCGTTGACGAGGGTTCGTTTTTTGCATTTCTCGGAGTAAACGGCGCAGGAAAATCGACTACAATCAACATACTATGTACGGTTCTTGAAAAAACGTCGGGCGTTGTAAAGATAGGCGGCTATGACCTTGATACTCAGAAGTCAAAAATCAAGGATTTAATCGGAATAGTCTTTCAGAATCCCGTGCTTGACAAACAGCTTACCGTAAAGGAAAACCTTGTTTCACGTGCCTCATATTACGGCTATACAAAGGCGGAAACGAGGAGCAGAGTTGACGAGCTGACGAAAATTTTCAATCTCACCGAAATTCTTAACAGACGTTATGCAAAATTAAGCGGCGGTCAGCGCAGACGAGTTGACATTGCAAGGGCGCTTATAAACAGACCGAAAATTCTCTTTCTTGATGAGCCGACGACGGGACTTGACCCGCAGACGAGAATTCAGGTGTGGAGCATTATCCACAAGCTACGCAGAGAAACGGGACTTACGGTGTTTCTGACCACTCACTATATGGAGGAAACAGCCGACTGCGACAACGTCGTGATTATCGATTCGGGCAAAATCTCTGCAAATGATACCCCGCACAACCTAAAAAAGCAGTACGCTCACAACAGGCTTGTGTGGTACACCCCGAAATCCGAAAACGCAGAAAATCTGCTTAAGTCTGAAAAGCTTGATTTTGAATATATCGGCGACGCTTATAAAATAAAAATTGCCGACAGCGGTGATGCTACAAGGCTTATAACAAGCTATCCGCAAATCGGCGATTTTGAGGTTATCAAGGGAGATATGGACGACGTATTTCTTACAATTACGGGAAAAAGGCTTGGTGAATAATATGGTAAAAACATTATGCGCATACAAGGGAATGACCATTCGCAACATAAAGGTCTATCTTAAAGACAGAATGGCAATTATACTTTCAATGATGACGCAGATTATTGTGCTCGGACTTTATCTGCTGTTTTTAAAAGGCAACTACCTTGACACGGTAAGAGAAAACCTCGGCGAGCTTGAAAGCCTTGTAACTGACGGAGCGATTGAGGCGCTTATAAATTCTTGGCTTATTGCAGGCGTAATCGGAACATCGGTAGTCACCGTTGCGCTCAACTCGCTTTCGGTAATGGTTTCCGACAAGCAGAACAAAATCAACTACGACTACGGTGCATCTCCCGTAAAGGGAAGTACTGTTGTGCTGTCGTATTTCAGCGGTGCAGTAGTAAATACAATTATGATAAGCTCAATTCTGCTTACGGCAGGTCTTGTCTTTATCGCAGTCGGCGGAACATTTGTTTACACCTTTACCGACATTCTCTGCATTTACGGACTGACAATTCTCGGCTCCGTTTCATCAACGCTCCTGCTTATGGTTTTCGCATCGTTTTTCAAGAAAAGCTCCACCTTAAGCTCATTCAACGTGATGATTTCAGCGGCAATCGGCTTTGTAATCGGCGCATATATTCCCGTTTCGCAGTTCGGCGAGGGAGTGCAGACGGCTGTTAACCTCGTTCCCGGCTCGCAGATTGCAGGAATGATGAGAAACGTGCTTATGAACCCTGCAATTGAGAATATCAACGATATGCTGAACGGTGCAGATAAGGGAATGTTTGCCGAAAGTGTAAAGGAAATTTTCACTCTTAAGATGAACTTATTTGACAACGAAGTCGGCTTTGGCTTTATGATGACATATTCGCTTATTGCAATAGCAGTATTTTTGGTTTTAAACCTTGTTTCATACAAATTCAGCTCAATTTCAAAGGAATAACAGATAACAAAAAGGCGATTGCAAACGCAACCGCCTTTAATCATATATTTTTTTATGACTATCCCTTTAAATAAGCTGAAATTTTGCGCACGTTTCATAATTTAACACAACGTCGCCGTGTCCACACAAAAATTGCATTGCAATTTTTGTGAATGGGACGTCTGGGAAGCCGTCCCCTACGGAAAGGTTTGTTTTCCTTTATAACTACAGTTTAATCGGTAAAGTTTGATTGCCACTGCGG
>CACXFS010000058.1 GCA_902766885.1 uncultured Ruminococcus sp.
AGCATACTTGTTAAGAGTATCAGCCATGGGAGCGAGGCAGTTTGTTGTGCAGGAAGCAGCAGAAATGATTGTGTCGTCTGCTGTAAGAGTCTTTTCGTTTACGCTGTAAACGATTGTTTTAAGGTCGTTGCCTGCGGGAGCAGAAATAACAACCTTCTTAGCACCTGCGTCGATGTGAGCCTGGCTCTTAGCCTTTGAGCAGTAGAAACCTGTGCACTCGAGAACAACGTCTACGCCGATTTCGCCCCAGGGAAGCTCAGCAGCGTTGGGCTTAGCGTAAATTGTGATTTCCTTGCCGTCAACGATGATTGAACCTTCGCCTGCTTCTACAGTGTGAAGACCTTCACCGATTCTGCCGCAGTAACCGCCCTGTGCTGTGTCATACTTGAGAAGGTTAGCGAGCATTTTGGGATCTGTAAGATCGTTGATAGCTACTACTTCGTAACCCTCAGCACCGAACATCTGTCTGAAAGCAAGACGTCCGATACGGCCGAAGCCGTTAATTGCAACTTTAACTGACATAAAAAATTCCTCCTAAATATTTAAGGTAGTTTTATTATATTACATTTTTTTCATTTCTTCAATAGTTTGATAAAGAATTAACGAAAAAATTTTTTGATTTTTACAAAATATGTAAAAATCACGATTTTATCTGCTGTTTTTGGTTAATTATTTTTTGTCGCTTGACAAAATGACAAGATTTTTTACGTTTACGCAATTATTTATCTGCAAAAACACCATACTTATTCTTGACAATCTAAAATAATTATTATAAAATTAGTATAGAATTCCGTAATTGCGGATTTCTGCAAAAAACAACGCTTGATTTTGTTTTTTGCAACTTTTAATCAGACTCTTTACAGAGCCGTTTTTATAGATATTTTTTATTAATTATATCAACATTTTTGTTTTTTTACGCTTTAGGCGATAGTAGGACGCATCCGAAACGCATTTTTGCTTTTCGGAATACTTGTAATTGATTTTAAGAGGAAAATATTGACTGTTATTCCGTATTAAGGTAATATTTCGTTTTGTTTTGATTACACCTTCAATACGCCCTGAATTTAAAAAATATGATGTAAAATTGAATATCTGATTAACGGCACCTTAAAGGTTTTGTGATTGGGAATTAAATTTATGAAACGAAAAATCAGACTAAGGAGGTGTCCGAAATGCAGTTATGGATTGCCATTATCTGCATAGTTGCTGCGGTGTTAATCGGCGGTGCAGTCGGTGTTTTTCTCGGCATTACTATCAGAAAAAACACTGCTGAAAAGGAAATCGGCAGTGCTGAAGAAGAAGCAAGAAAAATTGTTGCCGAAGCTATAAAAACTGCCGAAGCCAAGAAGAAGGAAGTAGTCCTTGAGGGTAAGGACGAGGTTCATCGCTTCAGAACTGAAAGCGAGAAGGAAATTTCCGACAGACGCAAGGAAGTTCAGCGTCAGGAACGCCGTATTCAGCAAAAGGAAGAAACTCTCGACCGAAAGCTCGACCATATGGAGCAGAAGGAAGAGAAGGTAAGCAAAAAACTCAAAGAAGCAGAGGCTAAGCTTGAGGAGGTTGAAACCCTCAAGAAAAGCCAGTTTGAAATGCTTGAAAAAATTTCGGGATACACGGCTGAACAGGCAAAGAGCTATTTGCTTTCTCAGCTTGAAAACGAGCTTGCTCATGAAAAATCGGTTAAGATTATGGAGTATACCGAGCAGCTCAAGGAAGAAGCCGACGATAAGGCGAGAAACATAATATCCCTTGCTATTCAGCGACTTGCTGCCGAGCAGGTTGCCGAGGCTACAATTTCTGTAGTTCCGCTCCCAAATGATGAGATGAAAGGCCGTATCATCGGACGTGAGGGCAGAAACATCAGAGCTATCGAAACACTTACGGGCGTTGATTTGATTATCGACGATACTCCTGAGGCAATCACGCTTTCGTGCTTTGAGCCGGTAAGACGTGAGGTTGCCAGAATTGCACTTGAAAAGCTTATTTCCGACGGACGTATTCATCCGGCGAGAATTGAAGAAACAGTTGAAAAGGCAAGACGTGAGGTTGACGCCACAATCAAGCACGAGGGCGAAAGAGCCGTTCTTGAGGCAGGCGTTCACAATGTTCACCCCGAGCTTGTTAAGCTGCTCGGCAGACTCCGCTATCGTACAAGCTACGGTCAGAACGTGCTTAATCATTCGCTCGAGGTTTCCTACCTTGCAGGAATGATGGCAAGCGAGCTTGGTCTTGACCCGACAATTGCAAGACGTGCCGGCTTGCTCCACGATATAGGCAAGTCAATCGACCACGAGGTTGAGGGTACACACATTCAGATAGGCGTTGACCTTGCAAGAAAGTACAAGGAAAGCGACGCTGTTATCCACGCTATCCATGCCCACCACGGCGACGTTGAGGCTAAGACAATAGTAGCCTGTCTTGTTCAGGCTGCCGATGCGCTTTCGGCTGCACGTCCCGGCGCAAGACGTGAAAATGTAGAAAACTACATCAAACGTCTGCAGATGCTTGAGGAGGTTGCATCTTCGTTTGACGGCGTTGAACGCACCTTTGCTATTCAGGCGGGCAGAGAGGTCCGTGTAATGGTTAAGCCCGAGGTAGTAAATGACGAGCGTATGATTCCGCTTGCAAGAGAAATCTGCAAGAAGATTGAGGAAGAGCTTGAATATCCCGGACAGATTAAGGTTAATATCATCCGAGAGAACAGGGCAACCGATTACGCAAAATAACCCCGACAAAAACCGATTTTCGGTTCACATATTTTAAATTTCAGCTGACATCGCATATCTGTTGCGGTGTCAGTTTTTATTTTATCGGCATATCACTTTAAATCAGAGAAATACATTTGATATTGCAGCGGCGAACTGTGTTCGACATAATGTATAAATTGTTTCACAATTTATACATAGGGACGACTGGAAAGCCGTCCCCTACGGATATATTACAAACGTTACCTATATATCAATTTATAATTCGGGCAACCGTTTTATCCTAATAATCCGATTTTTCCACTCGGATTGCCCGCAGGGGCTGCCCTGTTCGAGGCACTCGACCGGTGGCACACCGCCGTTTTACCGCATATATTGTAGAGAGCCTGTTTATTTATAGACTCGGAAAGGAATGAAATTAATGGGAGTTGTAAGCTCCAATAAAGAGGTTTACCCGTCTAAAATAGAATGTGACGGATTGTTTAAGGTGAAATTAACTGTTACTGCGGAGCCTGAGGACGACAAAGGCGCTCCGAAACCCGGAGCAACAGATATTGTTATTACAGACAAGGTGAATTCCTGCTTTAAAATTGTTGCATTGTCAACGCCGTCAAAGGGAACGGCAAGCCTTGTTGACTCGAGAACGGTTGAGTGGAAAATCGCAGCCCTCGGCGATAAAAAGCGTGAAACTGCAACGCTCGAATTTACCGTTCAGCACGTCGGCTCCTGCACGGGAAGTATTGAAGTTAATGAATCTGTAACCTACAGCGACAAGGAAAAGCACAAGGTTACGTTCCCGTCACCGAAAATTGAGGTTGAATGTGGAATCGTAGTTGTTCCCGAAGGCTGCCCTGCACCCGTTAATGTGACAATAGGCGGTTGTGACGACGCAGTCGAAATTGACGCAGGAAAGATAGATTTGGAATCGCTCGGACGTATTCTTCAGATTGACGTAACAATCAGGAATGTCTGCCCTCACAAGAGAGTTGCTCTGGCTGTAATAGTCACCGAAGTTGACTCAAAGGATAAGGAGCATAAACGTGGAGTGAAAATCCTCACAATTCCTGCGCACACAAGAGCAAATTGTCAGGACGTTGAGGTCCGCTGTATCAAGTTTGTACTCCCCGAATCGCTTGACGTTTCGGGCTCGACCGATTCGATATGCGACAGCAGAAAATTCAAAGTAAGATTTATTTCTCACTATATCGACAACGACTTTACCTGCTGTGACGTAATTATGTAAAAATTTTATCAGACACAACAAAAGCCTTGCAGACAACCGCCTGCAAGGCTTTAAAAATATCAGATAAATTCTATAATAACGGTAGTGCTTTCTGCGCTCAGGCTGATTTTGTTTTCGTCAATCAGCTTTTTAGCCGCACTTCTTGAAATTTTCAGCACCGTTGCAACCAGCTTTTCGTTTTTAAGTTTCAGACCGCTGTCGTTGTGAACGATAATTCGCTCAAAGCCTGTGCAGCTATCGCCTTCGTCGGCTTTTCCGCTTTTGTCATAAAGGACAATTGACGCAGAATTTTGGTCAACCTCAAACTTTTTCGACTTAAAAAATAAAAAACTGCGCCCGTACTGCTCGGCAAGCTCTGCGTTGTTTTCAAGAAACTTTTCGTAAAGTCCTTTGTCGAGCTTTGCAGGGCTGATTCGTTCAAAAATCGGAATGTTTAAGGTGTGTCGGCATTTTTGACACTTATAAATCAGCCACACGTCAAGCTTGTTGCCGTTTGCGTTTACTCTGAAACAGCCTGTGTTCACAAAGCTCTGCTTTCTTTTACAGCCTGAGCAGGCGTGTAGAATTTCGAATGATTTTTCCGCTTTAATCCAATATTCTTTTTCTGTATAGTTCACTTTTACTCCTTGATAATTTTCAGGCTTATAGTGAAGCTATTACAGGTTTATTCAGTTTTCATATTTGCAATAGCCTCACTCCTGAGGCTGTGCGGGTGTTGTCATAAAAAATGTCCTCCTGTTCAGTAATGCTCTAATTATAATATACCCGAAATCAATTCACAATACATATTTTTCAAAAAAATTTTGAAAAAATTAAAATTCTCCTTATTTTTGTCCCGATTTTGTCATAGTCGGGGTGATATACTTTAGTCACAGTCAAGGGCAAAACAAATTCACCGTGACTTAATTAAAAAATTGAAATTTAAGGAGTAATCAAAAATGAAAAAGAACAGAGTAATCGCAACAATCGCAACAGCAGTAATCGCAGCATCAATCGTTTCAACCGTATGCTTCACATGCTCGGCAATGTCGAATTCGAAGAATTCAACACCCGATACGCCTACATCATCGGCAACGGAGTACGTTGACATCATCGACGGTATGCCAAATCCCTTTACACAGTGCAATAGCATTGAGGAGGCACAGAAAATTGCAGGAATCAATTTTGCAGTACCCGAGTACTCGCAGTGCAGTATTTATGCGACAAAGGGAATGATTGAAATTCAGATTGCAAAGGACGAAATTCACAACATTACAATCCGCAAGAGCACTGACGCAGGCGACAATACCGGACTTTGCGGCGATTATACGCTCAAGAAAATTAACATCGGTGACTGCGAGGTAACGCTCAAAATTCAGGACGGCAAAATCTTTGCAGCTTATGTAACAGGCGAGGACGGCACAGTTTCAATCAGCTGTGACACAGAGCTAAAGCTCAGCGAGGTTAAGGTTATGCTTCAGGAGCTTATTGAGCTTGCAACTTCGGCAAAATAATAACATATAAACCGAAAATGCGGTAAATGTAAAATTTTCAGAATGAAATCATATAGCTAAAGTTAGCGCCCCCGACAGTCGGCAAGCTGTCAGGGGCGCTTTGTAATTAATGATTTTGACGATGTGAAGAAAATTTTAATCATAATTAATCGTTATCATTCAGGAAAAAAGAATATTTATATAAAAATGTAATTTTCTGCTAAATTTGACAAAAAACATTAAATATGCTATATTTTTATTGGTATAAAGCGGTGAAGTTGGTTAATATATTTTATTTTGTAATTAATGAGGGACAAAAATGGAAAGGACTCTGAGAGAAAACAGCAGCGGAGAAATGAATTTGCAGTTTAAATTGCTGTCTGCAATTGGAATTATTGTTATAGTGGCGGGACATTGCTATCAAGGCGGAATTTCACTTGCTTACGAGTGGTTTCCGCCGTATTCGTTTAATATTGCGTTGCTTGTGTTCATTTCGGGATATTTCTATAAGCCTACGCACGAGGAGCATTTTCTGAAATACATATGGAAACGTGCAAAGCGGCTTGTAATTCCTGCGTATTTGTGGAACATTGTCTACGGTTTATTCGTTCTGCTGATGTCGAATTTCGGCTATACAATAGGCGGCAAGGTTAACCTGTATAACCTGTTTTTAATGCCTTTTGTTGACGGAGAGGCGTTCGTGTATAACCTCGGCTCGTGGTTTGTGTATCCTCTGTTCTGCGTTTGCGTGTTTAATGTATTGTTCAGACGATTGTTAAAGCTTGTTAAGCTTGATAATGAATATCTGATTATGATTATTTACCTTGTTATCGGTCTGGTCGGGGTACAGATTTCAATTGCTCTGACATTAACGTATAAAAAGGGCTTGCTTTTGCTTTTGTTAAGAACAATGTTCTTTTTGCCGTGTTTTCAGCTTGGCAGACTTTACAAAGCAAAACTCGAACAACACGACAATCTCAACAGTATAGCGTATTTTGCAATCATCTTTGGCGTTCAGCTTATCATTCTTACGTTCTTTAAGGATATTGACTACTCTCCCTCAAAGTGCAACGGATTTGACAACGGTTTTATAGTGCCGTATCTGACTGCATTAACGGGAATTGCATTCTGGCTGAGAATTTCAAAACTGCTCACTCCCATAATCAAAAACTGGAAGTTTATCAGGCTTATTGCCGACAATACATACAGCATAATGATTCATCATATGCTGGGATTTATGTGCGTAAAGTGGCTGTTTTATCTTGTAAGCGTGCTGACTCCGCTGTTTGCGGACTTTAAGATATATTCGCTGAAAACAAGCATATGGTATTTTTATATGCCGAACGGCTTAAAACAGTACTGCATACTCTACCTTGCAGGCGGAATATTCGTTCCGATTCTGATTAAAAAGCTTTGCGATTTAGCATCAAAACCGGTAAAGAGGAAATTTAACGCATTGAAACGAAAAAATAATACAGATATTCAAAAAGCAATTGAGTAGAACTTACGCAGTCTTTAGGGAAGATAGAGTTATGACGGATGAAAAATATATAAGAAAAGCAGAAAACTTTTACGATAAGGGCAAGTTAATCAGCTATCCGAATAAAGTTCCTGTCAGAATGATTGTTCTGAAACGTATTGCAGAGAAATTTGAATACGGAAGGAAATACACCGAAAAGGAAGTAAATCGGATTATAGCTGAACAGATTTTATTCTCCGACGTTGCATTAATCCGCAGAGAGCTGTATCAGAACAGATTCATCAACAGATTGCCGGATTGCTCAGAATACTGGAGAGAATGAAAAGATTGCAACTAAACAACTAAAAAGTCTGCCTGACTATTCAAGATGAATCTGAATAGTCAGGCAGACATATTTTTTATTCTGATTATCCTTTAAACAAGCTGAAATTATAAGTTCAGCTCGTGAGATAAACCATAATTTGCCGAGTGCCTCGGCGGGCAAATCGGCGGTGTGCCACCGCAGGCAAAACGAGTGGAAAAATCGGATTGTTTTGAAAAAACGGTTGCCCGAATTATAAATTGATATATCGTTAACGTTTCGGGACGTCAAGGATGCCGTCCCCTACGGATATAGAGGAAACGTTTGTATTTCAATCGTAGGGACACGGCGTGCTGTGTCCGCAGTGACAATCAAACTTTACCGATTAAACTGTAGTTATAAATGAAAACAAACCTTTCCGTAGGGGACGGCTTCCCAGACGTCCCGTTCACAAA
>CACXFS010000059.1 GCA_902766885.1 uncultured Ruminococcus sp.
AACTTTACCGATTAAACTGTAGTTATAAAGGAAAACAAACCTTTCCGTAGGGGACGGCTTCCCAGACGTCCCGTTCACAAAAATTGCGTTGCAATTTATGTGTGGACACGGAGTGAGTATTCCTACGTTGACAGATGACGTGAAGTAGTATCCTGCCTAAGAATCTGAAAAATGTATGACTCCCGAGATACCGAGTTTTAAATTATATCCGACTTTTATAACGGACTAAAAAATTATCGTTTTAAAAATTTCTATAAATAAAACAATAAATTTTGAAATACCCATTGACAAATAATAATATGGGTGATATATTAATATTAACATATGAACATTTATTCATATGTTCAATTATTTTAAATTAAGGGGAATCTTTATGGAAAATAAAATCACACCTGCACAGCATACCGAGATGCCCGACCTTGAGGTGCTGTTTGACCTTGCCGACCTTTTCAAGGTGTTCGGCGACTCAACGAGAATCAGAATTATGTTCACAATCTCTGACAATGAAATGTCGGTTTTAAGCATTGCCGAGGCACTGAATATGGAACAGAGCACCATTTCCCACCAGCTTCGTGTACTGCGCCAGAACAAGCTTGTGCGTGTGCGCAGAGAGGGCAAGCAGATTTACTACAGCCTTGACGATGACCACGTTAAGAAAATAATCGAAATGGGACTCGACCACGTTCTCGAATAAGGAGGATTTATGAAAAAATATACTTACACTCTTGAAAATCTGAACTGCGCTCACTGCGCATCAAAAATTGAAAGCAAGATTGCTAATACTCAGGGATTTGAAAATGTAAGCTTTAATTTTGCTACGAAAATTCTTTCATTCTCCTCCGAAAATCCCGAGTCACTTTTGCAGATTCAGCAGATTTGTGACAGCATCGAGGACGGAGTAACCGTAGTTGACAGCAGTAAAAAGCCTAAAGAAAAGCAACCGAGGAAAATAAATTCTGACACCGTAATGCTGATTATTGCAATCGTTCTCGGCGTAGCGGCGTTTGTTCTGCACCTTGTTTTGCCGGAAAATCAGACATATTCAACCGTTATTCTTTTTGCTTTAAGCGCTGCGGCAACTTTGCTTTCGGGCTATAAAATATTTCTGAAGGGTATAAAAAACGCAGTCAGGCTGAAAATTGACGAAACCGTACTTCTTGCCGTTGCAGTTGTAGCCGCTTTCTGTCTTGGGGAATTTGTTGAGGCGGCTATGGTAACAATCCTCTTTTCTCTCGGTGAATTTATTGAGGATATCGCCGTTGACGCATCACGCAGAGATATTGAAAAGCTTGCGCAGATTCGCCCCGATACGGCTACAATAGTTAAAGACGGAGTTGAAACTGTTGTTCCTGCCGAAAGCGTAAAAACAGGCAGTATCATAACGTTAAAGCCCTACGAAAGACTTCCGCTTGACGGAATAGTCACAAGCGGTAAATCTACTCTCGACACCTCGGCACTTACGGGCGAGAGCCTGCCTGTTGACATTTCGGTCGGCAGTGAAGTAATGAGCGGTGCAATCAACGGAAACGGACTTATTGAAATAAGAACGACAAAGGAGTACGGCAACAGCACGGCATCAAGAATTCTACAGCTCGTTGAAGAAGCATCTGCCCGCAAAGGACAAAAGGAAAAGCTGATTACTCGCTTTGCGTCAATCTACACACCGATTGTAATTATCATCGCCGCCGCAATTGCGTTTATACCTCCCCTGCTCGGTCTTGGCGAGCTTTCAGAGTGGATTTACAGAGCGCTTGTCTGCCTTGTTGCTTCCTGCCCCTGCGCTATTGTAATTTCCGTTCCTCTCTCCTACTACTCGGGAATCGGAGCCGCTTCAAAAATCGGTGTTCTCATAAAAGGAGGAAAATACATTGAGGCTCTTGCAAAGGCTGACTCGTTCGTCTTTGACAAAACAGGAACGCTGACAAGCGGAAAGCTTGAAGTTGAAAGCATCACCACATTTGGCGGTTACGATGAAAGCGAAGTTATCGCACTTGCCGCTGCCTGCGAAAAACATTCCGTTCATCCCGTTGCAACTGCGATTAAGAAAAAAGCCGAGGGGCTTGATTTACCTCAGCTTTCTGACTACAGCGAATCGGCAGGTCACGGCACAAGCGCTGTTTACAACGGAAAAAAGCTTGAGTGCGGCGGAATAAAAATACTAAGTGACGAGCAGAAAAAGCTTGCCGGCAACGCATCTGTCTTTGTCGTATATGACGGTGAGCTTATAGGCGCATTGAGCGTGAGCGACTCTGTACGATCCGAATCACAGGACGTCATTTCAAAGCTGAAAAATCTCGGCGTTAAAAACACCGTAATGCTCACGGGCGACTCAAAAGGCAACGCCGAAAAGGTAAGCGAAAAGCTCGGACTTGACAAGTGCTATTCAAATCTCCTTCCAAATGACAAGCTCGACAGGGTTGAAGAAATCAAAACGCACTCAAAGGCTGTCTGCTTTGTCGGCGACGGAATTAACGACGCTCCCGTACTGTCGGCAAGCGACTGCGGAATAGCAATGGGACTGGGCAGTGAGGCGGCAATCGAAGCGTCTGACGCAGTGCTTTCCTCGGGCAACCTTGTAAAGCTACCCGATGCAATTAAGCTGTCACGCAGGGTTATGAGAACCGTCAAAACAAACATAGCTTTTGCACTCACCGTAAAGGCGACTGTAATTATCCTTGCGGCTTTCGGTCTTGCATCAATGTGGATGTCGGTGATTGCAGACACAGGCGTAAGCGTTGCCTGCGTACTGTACGCCGCAAGACTATTAAAATCAAAATAAATTATAAAAACGTTTGAAATAAATTATGGAATACAGGCTTTGGCAAAACCAAACCTGTATTCCCTTTTGCATTTTGTGACGCATTTTAGGTTGTTCTTGACTAACCGACAATAACCGATTAAAATAGCATATTAGAGCATAAAACCAGCAGGCATATAATGGTAATATGTCTTAAAAATCTATAATTAAGCGGTGTTTGTTTTGATAAAGCTATTGACAAGGCTGTTTGTAAAAAACAGCGAAGATATTAAAAATCCCGAGGTTCGTTCCGCATACGGCAATATGTCGGGAATTGTGGGAATTTTCCTCAATCTCTGCCTTTTTGCCGCCAAGCTGACGGCGGGAATTGTGTCGGCTTCGATTTCCGTAATTGCCGACGCTTTCAACAACCTTTCCGACGCAGGCAGCTCGGTTGTAACATTTCTCGGCTTTAAGCTTGCAAGCCGTCCTGCCGACAAGGAACACCCCTTCGGTCACGGCAGATACGAATACGTTGCAGGGCTGGGAATTTCCGTTGTTATTCTGCTTGTCGGAATCGAACTTCTTAAAAGCTCAATCGGCAAGATTATTTCGCCCGACTCCTCAACAGAAATAACGCTTGTTTCTGCTTGTATTCTAATTGCTTCGGTTGTGGTAAAACTCTGGATGTACTTCTTTAATAAAATTCTTTCAAAGAAAATTAACTCCTCTGCACTAAAAGCTACCTCTCTTGACTCGCTGACCGACTGCGTTGCAACAACAATTGTGCTTGTCGGTCTTGTGATTTCAAACCTAACCGGACTTATGATTGACGGTTACCTCGGTGCGGCGGTTGCAATATTCATTCTGTTTACGGGAGTAAGCACATTCAAAGAAAGCCTTTCTCCCTTGCTCGGCAATCCGCCCGACGCTGAATTTGTGCGTGATATAAAAGACACCGTAATGCAGGACGATATGATTGTGGGAATACACGATTTGATTGTTCACGACTACGGTCCCGGAAGATGCATAATCTCGCTTCACGCCGAAATTCCGAGCAACGAGGATATTTTAAAGGCACACGATTCGATTGATTTGATTGAAAAAACGCTTGAGCGAAAGTTCAACTGTATGGCTACAATTCATATGGACCCTATTGCCACAGACGATGAATATACTCTTAATCTGAAAGACAAGGTGTGCAGGGAATTATGCGGTGATAACAGCGGATTTTCAATCCACGATTTCAGAGTTGTAAAAGGCGACACGCACACAAACGTAATTTTTGACCTTGTTGTGCCGCACGGAATTAAGCAGAGCAATGACGAAATCCGCAAAACTGCAAAAGAAAAAATACGCACGATTGACCCGAAGTTAATCCCCGTTATGCATATTGAAAAATCATTTACAGAACAATAAAACAAAGACTGTCATAAAGTAAAAGCTCTATGACAGTCTTATTTATTTAGTGTAGAGAGTGGATCTAATGGCTGGTCGAGTGACTGGACACGCATAATTAATTATTGAAGCAGTGAACTATGTTCGCCAAAATGTATAAATTGTTTCACAATTTATACATAGGGACGTCAAGGATGCCGTCCCCTACGGATATAATACAAACGTTTCCTTTATAGTCGTAGGGACACGGCGTACCGTGTCCGTGTTTACTATCAAACATAACCGAATATATCATTATTATAATAACAAACAAACCTTTCCGTAGGGGACGGGTTCCCACACGTCCCATTCACAAAAATTGCAATGCAATTTTTGTGTGGACACGGCTCGCCGTGTCCCTACGTCAACGTTGCGCTAAATATGGTTTATTTTATCGCCGCAAATCCGATACATTCTCCGCCTGTGTGCGACGTAACCGCACTGCCGATTTGAAAGCACCACGACTTTTTAAATCCCATTTTGTGCGCCTGACGTTTAAGCGAAAACAAAAGTCCCTTGTTAATTTTATAACCGTAACCGATTACGATAAAATCCTTTGACGGCTTATTTTTGTTTACAAAATCAGACAGCAGACTGTCTGCAATTCTGTAAAGACTTCCCCTGTACTTTTTGCCGCTTTCAAGCACACCGTTTTCAATTGAAATACACGGCTTTATGTTAAGCATTGACGCTCCGAAATGCGCAGCACCCGATATTCTCCCTCCTGCTTTAAGGTAATCAAGGCTGTCGGGAACAAACGAACAGCACACATTTTTCCTCTGACTGCAAATGATTGACACGCACTCATTGAGCGAGTGATTTTTTCCCAGTCTGCTTACAATTTCACACGCCTTAATTATCAGCGCACCTGCGCCGATTGATCCGCTCCGGGAATCTATCACCTGCAATCTTGACGGCGGAAACTCCTTTGATGCTATGACGGCATTCTGATATGAAACCGAAAGCTTTGAAGAATAGGCAATATGGATTATTCTGCAATCGGGATATTTACGAAAAATTTTTCTGAAATGCGCCGAATATTCTCCGAGATTCGGCGCAGAAGTAACGGGCAGTCTGTTGGACTCTTTAAAGAATTGCTCTGCCTCTGCAACGTCAAACTCACCGTCATAGAACATTTTTCTGCCGAATGTCACATGCATAGGCAGTATTTCAATGCAGTTAGGAACGCTTATTTTCCAAGGCAAGTCCGAGCCGCTTTCGGTTGAAATAATTATTCTGTTCAAACAAATTTCCTCCGTTTAATGTAAATCTAAACAAAGTGCCCCCAACCTTTGCGGTTGAGGGTACTTCGGCAATCCGAGAACAACTCGGGCTGAATGTCGGAAATATATTCCGGCTCTGCTAGGGAAACACTGATTAAATCGTTTGTGCATATTGCGCCGTCAGATTTTTTGGGCAAGCCGGCGGAAAATATGCAGGCAAGATGTGCAAACAGCTTTCAGCGTGATTTATTCAGTGTTTTCCTTAATCACTGACAGCCGCTTTTTGCCTCAAAGCTCTGGCAGTCTGTGCACTGACAAACCGTCGGGTTTGCCTCGTGAGTACCTACCTTGATTGACTCAAGAGAACAGAAGTTCTTTGTGCTGTTGTGATTTTTGCAGTTTGTTACGGTGCAGGCAATGCTCTGATTTGCGTATGAATTGTCTGTCATTTTTCTTCACCTCATAAAATTTTGTGCGGTATTTCCGCTTGACAATACCGCACATACCGGCGCGGTGCTGTCCCTATTATTTTTAATCGCTTTAATCAAATTATACGCACCGATTTCAAAATTTATAATAAAATGTATTGAGGTGAATTGCATATGGATGTTCTGTCAGCTGTCATTCTGGTTGTTTTTGCCGTAATCGGCGTTATTTCGGTTGTTCGTGACCTGACGTGCTTTCTGTTCAGATACAAAAACGACAATTCGGTGATGTTTGTCACGCCGATAAACGGTAAGTGTGACGACGCCGAGCTTATTCTGAGAAGCGCTGTTGCAAAGGTCAGATGGGTAAGCCGTGGCAAGCACGATTATGTAATCTGCCTCGACTGTGATATGGACGATGAAACAAGGCAGATTTGCGAAAAAGTCTGCGAGGAATACGGTTTTGCAAAACTTATGAGCAAAAATGAATTCTTAGAAATGATGAAGTCGAGTGCTCCGTCACGCAATTCGAACAGATAGGTTAATAAAACAAAAACTATTTTACCCGACCGTTTCGGAGCAATTCCTTTATAACGTAAAAATATTTTTTAAATTTAGCAAAAAAACTGCCCCGAAAGCAATTTTCAGGGCAGTTTTTTTGTATGAGATTGATTTATTTTATGTGCTGTGATAAAATTGATTTGAGATTGCAGACACAAAAAGACTCAAAAATTAAAATTAAATTACTGCTTTTTGCGGATAAGGATAATCGGGGTTGTCTGCTGCCCCTGACCGCAGGGGTTGTCGGCAATAAGTCCGAGGAGTTCCTCTTCCGAAAGGGTTATGTCGGACGAATAACCGAGAATTTCCTGTCCCAGATCGTTAGCGTCAACTATCATACAGCTCATACCGAGCTTTTCTTTTATTTCATCGCAAACACCCGACGGATTTTCGGGATTTTCAATGCCGATGTCACGGTATTCGCTCCATACGTGGTCGTAAAAGCCGTCAAGACCTGCAACGTCCTTTCCGACGATTTCATAGAAAACGCCCTTCTTGCCGAACAGCTTGCAAACTCCGCCTGCAAGGCTTGCCCATAAAACTCTAGGCAGACCTGCTTTTGAAATTGCATACTGCATTTTAATTGTTTCGCCGACGCCGACGCCTGTATCGGGGTGTGAAGCAAATTTTGAAAGGAACTTTGCCCAGAAGCCGATTTTTAAATCCTCACGCTTAACAACTCTGTTCTGACAGAGTGCGATAATTTTTTCACTCGAAGAAACGATATCGCCCTCCTCATAAAGCGGAGAAACGTACTTTTTGAAAATTTCAATATAATCCTCGCCCTGCTTTACAAAATGCGTTTTAATTGCGTGGCGCATATATGTAGTGCCGTTTACGGTAATTTCTACATTCTTACCCTCGTTTGCAACAAATTCCATTGCTATAACCTCCAAAGCTTTTGCTTTTAATCTAATTCTAATTATATATTATTTGGCTTTAATTATCAACTGTAAGTTTTAATATAGAATTTTTTATTTTAAGGAAGATTTTTATGGATAACGAAAATCTGCTCCAGCTCGAAGGAGCTGTTGAAAATATTGTTTACAGAAACGAAGAAAACGGCTACACCGTAATTGAAATTTCCGACGGTGACGATTACATAACCGCTGTCGGAATTATGCCGCAGGCAAATGTCGGCGACACCGTAAAGTTGACGGGAGTTTACACCAATCACCGCAACTACGGCAAGCAGTTTTCCGCTCAGATATGCGAAATCTGCCGTCCTACCGAAAGTGCCGATATTCTTCGTTATCTTTCCTCGGGTGCAATCAAGGGCATTGGTGCCTCAACTGCGCAAAGGCTTGTTTCGGAATTTGGCGAGGCTACCCTTGACGTTATGGAAACCCAGCCCGAAAGAGTTGCATTAATTAAGGGAATTTCAAAAAGCAAGGCGCTTGATTTTTCAAATCAGCTAAAGACCAATACGGGCGTAAGAACGCTTATGCTTTATCTCGGCGAGTATGGAATTTCAAACACCTCGGCTGTAAAAATCTACAACGCTTTAGGCGCAGGGTGCGTTGACCGGATAAGGGAAAATCCGTACATTCTTTGTCAGGGCGACTTCGGCGTTACATTTGAAAGTGCAGATTTCATAGCAAAAAAAGAGAAACTCGAACCCGAAAGCGGAGTAAGACTTCGTGCGGGAATTACATATATTCTGCGCCACAACGAGCGCAACGGTCACACCTGTCTGCCCAAAGAAAAGCTGATTACAATTTCAGCCGACTTTTTAAACGTCGGCGTTGACACAATAAAAGAGCGTATGGAAGAAATGCTTTTTGACCGCTCGCTAATCAGAGAAACCTTTGATGAAACAGAATTTGTGTTTACCCCTCAATTGCATTTAAGCGAAATGTACGTTTCTTCAAGAATAAAAATGCTCCTCAAATTCCCTGCCGAAAAAATCAAGGACATTGACAGGGAAATTGAAAACTGCGAAAAAAGTGACGGAATCACCTACGCTGATTTGCAGAAACAAGCCATAAATTCAGCGCTGACAGAGGGTATGCTTGTGCTTACGGGAGGACCCGGAACAGGCAAAACAACAACCCTCAATGCGATAATAAAGATACTCAAGAATAAGGGCAAAAAGGTTTTGCTTTCCGCTCCTACGGGACGTGCGGCACAGCGAATGAGCGAGCTTACGGGCGACGAGGCAAAAACCCTGCACCGTCTGCTTGAAGTAAGCTGGGACAAGCACGACAACCCTGTTTTTAACAAAAACGAGCGCAATCAGCTAAAGTGTGACGCACTGATTGTTGACGAGGTTTCAATGGTTGACACCTTTATTTTTGAAAGCGTTATGCGTGCGCTACCGCTCGGTTGCAGGCTTGTGCTTGTAGGCGACTCCGACCAGCTTCCGTCTGTAGGCCCCGGAAATGTTCTCGGTGACTTAATCGACAGCGGAATTATCCCCGTTGTAAGGCTGAACGAAATTTTCAGACAGGCACAGCAGAGCCTGATTGTCACCAATGCCCACAAGATTGTCAACGGTGAAATGCCTGTTCTGAGCCAGACCGACAAAGATTTCTTTTTTCTTCAAAGGAATAATAAGGCAGATGTCACAAATGTTATTATTGATTTGTGCACAAACCGACTTCCCAAAGCCTACGGTTACTCCGCCTTTGACAACATTCAGGTACTCTCCCCCTCCAAAAAGGGTGAGTTGGGAACAGCTGAGCTTAATTTTAAGCTCCAGAACGCCTTAAACCCAAAGAGTGACGACAAGCAGGAGGTCACCATCGGCTCAAAGACCTTTCGCACAGGCGACAAGGTTATGCAGATTAAGAACAACTACGATATTCGATGGTTCAAGGATAACGGCGAAACAGGCGAGGGTATTTTCAACGGCGATATCGGCATAATAGAAAAGATTGACAAAAAGGTAAAAATTATTAAAATTAGTTTTTACGATAAAACTGCCGCATATACATATGAGAGTGCTAACGACCTCGACTTTGCATATGCCGTAACTGTGCACAAAAGTCAGGGCAATGAATTTGACGCTGTGATAATTCCGATGTTTTCGGGACCGCCGCAGCTTTATTACAGAAACCTGCTCTACACCGCCGTTACAAGGGCAAAGATAACACTCATACTCGTCGGCAACCCGCACACCGTTGAATATATGGTGAACAACAACCGCCGTACAAAGCGCTACAGCGGACTAAAGGAATTTTTACTGCGTGATGACGGACTTTATTAATAAACTGAATGAAAGCATAAAGGACATTTTATTTCCCGTAAGGTGTCCGTACTGCGAAAGTGTAATTTCCAAAACAGAATATGCCTGCGAGGAATGTAAAAAGAAGTTTCCCTCACCTGCGATTATCAAATACGCTGTCGGAGGGTACAAATGCACCTCACCGTTTCCGTATGACGGGATTTTCAAAAAGGCGGTTAAAAAATTCAAATTCGGCAACAAAGGCGGCTATGCAAAACAGCTTGCTTTTCCAATGGTACAGAGTATTCTTGAGAGCTATCAGGGCGTTAATTTTGATTTAATCACCTGCGTACCGATGCACAAAAAGCGACTGCGAAAAAGAGGCTACAATCAGGCGGAACTGCTTGCAAGGGAATGTGCAAAAATTATGAACATACCGTATTGCGACACGCTTGAAAAGTTCAAGGAAAACCGTGAACAGCACAGTATAAAGGCTAGTGAAAGAGCCAAGAATGTCAAGGGTGTTTATCGTATAATTGACAAGGAGCTTGTCTGCGATAAAAACATTCTTATTATTGACGACATAATCACAACGGGACACACACTCGGAGAATGTGCGGGAACACTCATAAAAAACGGATGCAATTCGGTCAACTGCGCCGTTTTGTGTTCGGTCATAATGAACTGACAGCTCTTGAAATACGCAGGATACTATTATATAATAACTGTAATGAGCGACGAGGGCGTCGCTCGCTACGATTTTGCACAAACGTTTTCTCTACGTCAACGTTGCGCTAAATTATATTTTAGCTTATAAACCAAGCCTAAATATTTTGAAATTAATTTATTGAGAAAAAATTACGGAGTGATTTTATGGATATAGCAATTGACCTCGGTTCTGACAGAACAAGGGTTTTTATTGAAAATAAAGGCAAGGTGCTTGACGAAGCAAGCGTTGTCACATATGACATTGATACAGATGAAATTTACGCAGTCGGCGACGAGGCGTATGCTATGATTGGCAAAACTCCCGTAGGAATTAAGGCTGTTCATCCGCTTGACAGCGGAGTAATCGCACGCTCGGAGCTTGTTGAAGATATGGTTTCAATCCTGCTCAAGGAGGTCTGCTCGGTCAAGGTAGTTATGCCAAGGGTTATCACCGCCGTTCCCTGCGACGTTACCGAGGTTGAAAAGCGGGCTGTGGTAAACGCAGTAAGCTCATTCGGCGTAAGGAAAGTTTTCCTTATTGAAAGTCCCAAAGCCGCCGCACTCGGATGCGGAATTGACATAACAAGTCCTCACGGTGTTCTGATTGCCGACATCGGAAGCGGAACGGCTGACATTGCCGTTTTGTCGCTCGGCGGAATTTCCGTCTCGAAAACGGTCAAGCATGCCGGCAGTGCAATGGACGAGGAAATTGTAAAATACATCAGGAAGAAATACAACCTCATTATCGGTACGAATATGGCTGAAAGCTGTAAAAAAGCAATCGGCTGTGTAAAAGTACCTGCCGAGCAAAAGACATTCAAAGTAAAAGGCAGGGACGCCGTAAGCGGTATGCCGAGATTTGTTGAGGTTCGTTCGGAAGAAATCAAGGAAGCAATTGAGGAAATTGCACTTGAAATCGTAAACGCAATAAGAGATGTGCTTGAAAAAACTCCGCCTGAGCTTACGGGTGATATCTACACCGACGGAATCATTTTATCGGGCGGTCTTGCAAAGCTCGGCGGCTTTGCACAGCTTGTAAGCGAAGCTACAAAGCTGCGTGTTCGGGTGCACAAAAGCTCGGCAGACTGCGTAATTATGGGCTGCGGAAAAGCAATCGGCTTTATGGATGAAAGTGAGAAAAGCAATCAGCAAGGCGTTTCACCCTTGCTTGCGGCATATTAATATTTTTATGGCTAAAAACGGCTGAAATAGTTTGATTCTGTTTCAGCCGTTTATAATATTATTCAATTCCTGCTATTTTTTTCTGAATAGCCGTTGCATCGGCAATGCTAATATTTCCGTCACCGTTTACGTCGGCGTTGAGCTTTCTCACTTCTGAGAATTCAACACTGCCTGTAAGATATTTCTGAATTTCGGTTGCGTCGGAAATATTCACCTGTCCGTCAAGCGTAACATCTCCGAGCAGTGTAACATCTGCGCCGTTTCCCGTTGTAACAGCCTTTATCACAAGCGTTCCTCCGAGGTCATCGTTTTTTTCCTGCTTGTACCAGTCAAGCAAGTCACGCATATTATCGTCATACAAAATATAGCTGTCCCCGTAATGGGAGTCATTCAGCAGAACATACTCTCCGGTGTCACCGTTTGTTACCCACTCGCATGTTCCAAGCGAGGGATTTTTATATTCTTCATCAGTTTTATCAAGTCCCGAATTGAGTTGTTCAGTGTTGATTACAACCGCAATTGAACCATAACCGAGAGGAAGCGAATAATCTGAAATATCGGCGCATATGTAGCCTGCATATTCTGCCGTCCCGCTATAGAGCTTTGTCCACTTGCTTTTATCGGCAACAGGCTTTCCGGAATAATCATCGGGAACATAAAAAATCGTATATTCTGCGTTCTTACATTCAGTTTCAAAAATCACCTTATCAAGCGTATTGTAACCGTTTGAAAAGTCAAATCTGTTTATGTATGCAACCTCATTGCAATCTTCTATTTCAATATCAAAGGTTGCACCGTAGATTTCATTCTGTTCAAGCCTTGTATTTTCATCAATTTCCTGAACAGAATTTATTGTATAAAGCGGATGGTATCTGCTGTCGAAAATATATTTGTCCTCGTATGAAATCCAAAAATATCCGCCGAGAGAATTATTGTTGCCGTAGCTGTTTCTTGCAAGCCATGCACCTGGTTTTTTGGGCTTTTCTCCCACCGAGCCGTTGAAGTTGCTCCTTGCATAGTTGTTGTCCCAGCCTACAATTTCAACGCCGTGATTAATCGAGCTTCCGCTGTAGCTTTCAGGCATAAAATATGAAATTCTGTCTGTACTTAAGCAAGACGCTGATGTAGCGTAACCGGCATATACTCCGCCGTTTTCCATAATAGCTCGCTTGATTGCGTCGGTATCATTTTTATTGAGATATTCAACTGACGTAGTGCCGTATTTTGCAAGACCTGTGTCTATATCATCCGAGGTAATCCCGCTTGTAATGTCAAAATCACCCAAGGTCTCAGTTTCAACACCGCCCTGCCACGAGGTTAAGTATCCCAAAACTGTGTACGAATAGCCTCCGTCTTTGTAGCTCCTCTGCCAGCCCTTACCGCTTGAATGACGTGTTGCCCAGATATTGATGTGGTCAAAGGACATATTCTTAACCGAAAAGCCTTCTTTTAAAAGCTTTGACTCAAAAACAGAAATTCCCGAAACAGCCCAGCACTCATTATATTTCTGCTGTTTTATCTCAGTAACGTAACCTAGGTCACGTGAACTGTACTTTGACGGAAGTGATATTTCCGATGTTGTACTTACCATTGATTCATCAGCAGAAACATTTGACATATCATCGTCAATCACAACTGCTCCTGCACCGAAAGCCGACAAAGCAACAATGCCGAATGACGCAGATAAAGACACAATTGCTTTTGCAAAAAATCCCTTACGCATAATAATTACTCCAAATAATTTATACTTAACTGCATTATATCAAAACTAAAATTGATTGTAAAGAATATAAATCTGTTTTCACACTAATAATAAAAGAAAAAGCAGGAGGGAATCTGATATGCAGCTTCGTACCGACCTTGCGGTGGAGGCAAGGGAAATTGCAGGAGAGCATATATCGGGGACGGAATTTAAAACCTACAGTGAAAACGGACTTGAAATTTCACGCCTGACCGTTAAAAACCAAAAGGCAAAGCAGGCTCTCGGCAAGGACATAGGAACATATATCACAATTGAATTGCCGTCGCTTACAGACAACTTTTCCGAAACCGACGAAAGGCTTGTTACAATAGGCGAGGAAATCCGCAGACTCCTGCCTGTAAACGGGCTTGTGCTCGTTGCAGGACTGGGAAACACAGAAATCACGCCCGACTCACTCGGCCCGAAAACAAGCTCACGCATACTTGCCACACGCCACATAACGGGCGAAATTGCAAGGGCAACGGGACTTGACAAGCTCCGCCCCGTTGCAGTTATGCAGACGGGCGTTACGGGACAGACGGGCATTGAAACGGGCGAATATATAATGAGCGTTGTAAAGCGGATAAAGCCAAACGCCGTTGTCGCAATTGACGCTCTTGCGTCACGCAGGCTTGAAAGGCTAGGGTGTACGTTGCAGATAAGCGATACGGGAATCTCTCCCGGTGCAGGAGTCGGCAATCACCGTACGAAAATAAACAAAGAAACAATCGGAGTTCCCGTAATTGCAATAGGAGTTCCGACAGTAGTTGACGTTCAGACGCTTGCTAACGATTTAATCGGAGATGAATTTGACGCACACACGAGGGAGCAGATTTCTCCGCACGGCAGACAAATGGTGGTAATTCCGAGGGAGATTGATTTGCTGACCGAAAGGGCGTCAAGGCTGATTGCATTTGCACTAAACGGCGCACTGCAAAATGAATTTGATTTACCCGACCTTGTTTCGCTGATGTAAAAACGGAACGGTCAATGCCGTTCCGTAGATAAACGATAATTTGCCGAGTGCCTCGGCAGGCAAATCGAGTGGAAAAATCGGATTGTTTGGATAAAACGGTTGCCCGAATTATAGATTAATATATAGGTAACGTTTCGGGACGTCAGGGAAATTCCCCTATTAGG
>CACXFS010000060.1 GCA_902766885.1 uncultured Ruminococcus sp.
CCCTGACGTCCCGAAACGTCACCTATATATCAACTTATAATTCGGGCAATCGTTTTATCCAAACAATCCGACTTTTCCACTCGGATTACCCGTCGAGGCACTCGACAAATTATCGTTTAGCTTTCTTATAATATCAGTATGATTTTCAGAAATATCAAAGAAATATAAAAAACAATTCACCGATTCTTAATTCCGTAATAATATGGTATTGTAAACGAAAGGAGGAAAGCGTATGTGTAACTTTTTCGGAAACGGAAACGGCAATTGCTGCACTTGGATTATTCTTCTTATCATCATCCTCTGCTGCTGCGGCAACAATGGTTGTGACAACAACAACAGCTGCGGTTGCGGTTGCTGATAACTGATTAACCGTCACTGAAATCAAGCTTTTAGCTGAGGATGTTCATAATAAAAGGGCAGGCATTTTATGCCTGCCCTTGAAATTTTAATAGGTAAAGTCGGGAACGTACTTTTTGATTGTTGGTAGCATTCCGATTTTGTCGGGTGTATGAGGAGGAAGCTGCCAGAAATCGTGGGCGCAGTAGGTGTTGCCCTCAATAATTGCAGGTCCGTCGGGAGTAATTGCAACGTCCCAACCGATGTATCTGATCTGCGGAACAACCTGAGCAGCCTTAAGGCACATTTCAACAGCCTCCTTAACAAACGGAAGCTGATAGCCCTGAATTTTTACGTGAGTATCGGGATGCTCGGTGTAGATAATACCCTTTGTTGTATCACCCGAATGAGCAGGATATTTCATCTTGCCTGTTTCAATGTCAACGGGAGTGAACAGACAGTTGTTATCTACAACACTGCCGCCGCAGCCCATTTTCTGAACAATATAAATGCAGTGCGGAACCTTGTCGTTGTCAAGAATTGTGATTACACGCATACTGTTTACGGCGTTTGGATAAAGCTTTGAGAGTGCAGGGTGCTGTTTGATGTTGTCCTCAATTGTGCAGAAACCCTTGTCAACAAGATACTTATAGAGCTCGTCAAAATCCTTGAAGTCGCTTACCTTGAGTCTTTCACAGCCGATACCGCATTCCTTGTCCTGCATTTTGCAGAAAAGGTATTCTCTTGACTCAACAAACTTTCTGACATCTTCCTTTGACGACTTGTCCATCTGGAGATAGCCTCTGCCGATGTAATCCTTGAACAACTCGTTGAACTCGTCTTTATTGTCAAAGAGATGAGCGTACTCTGTGTCGTTCATAAACATATTAAGCTTTTTGCTGATAAGACGTGTAACATAGGTTTTGCGCTGTTCTTTGTTGAGATTGTAGAATGCAAAAATCTCATAGTCATAGTAGCCTGCTCCGTAACGCTTTGCGCACCAAAGCATATCAAAGAAAATGCTTATGCTGTTTTTGCCTGAGCGTTCGTGAACAGCCTTTATCGCTGTTTTCATCTTGCCGAAGCTTGCGTTCTTTAATACTCTGAAAATATATCCCTTGTCTGCCATTTTTTATACCACTCCCGTTTATTTTATGAATTTTTAGGGGTAAAATCTGCTTTAGTACGTTATATTAGTCGGTGATTATCATAACTCGGTATCTCGGGAGTCAAACGTTTTTCTAAGTCTGACGCAAGATACCTTTTTACTTCATCTGTTTTATAACTCCGAGCTGTCTTCCGAAATTACCTGTAACGGCTCCTCTGCCTCATAGATTCGGGGAACTCGTTTTGAAATTCCGCAGACGATTTCGTCAACATTAGTATTGAGCAAATCAGCCATCCATAATACGCTGAGCTTATCATTAAGCAGTGCAACTGTGTCGCCACGCTTTACGTCGCCGATATCTGTAACGTCTACCATAAACTGGTCCATACAGACTCTGCCGATTATCGGGGCTTCTTTGTCATTAATCATAACCTTGCCGATATTTGAAAGCCGTCTGCTGTAGCCGTCGGCAAAGCCTACGGGAATTGTCGCAATTTTAGTAGGTCTTTTCGTTACGAACGTTCCGCCGTAGCCTACCTCTGTTCCTGCCGGGACTTCCTTTACCATAACAACATATGTATACCAGCTCATAACCTGACGGAAATCCTCTTTGAACCAGTCGTCTTCATCAATCGGACAAAGTCCGAAAAGAATGTCGCCGACTCTTACTGCGTCAAGCTGAGTTTCTGGACGAAGAAGAATTGCAGGGCTGTTTGCAACGTGCTTGCAGGGGATTTCAATTCCTTCTTTTTCAAGCTTTGCAATCATATCAAGATACAGCTTATACTGCTCTGCTGCACTTTTTCCGTCTTTTTCGTCAGCACGTGAAAAATGGGTAAACGCACCCGTTATTTTCAGGTTTTCCATATCATTAATCTTTTTGATAATCGGAATTGCCGAGTCGTTTGCCGGGAATCCGATTCTGCTCATACCGGTATCAATCTTGATGTGTATCGGCTGAACAACTCCGCTCCATTTTGCAAGCAAATTGAGCTTTTCTGCCGTATCAAGAGAGAAAATAGTAGGCGTGAGATTATATTTGATAAGGTTTTCAAGCTGACCGTCGCAGGTATCGCCAAGCAGAAGTATTGGCTCTACTGCGCCTGCCTTGCGAAGTGAAGCACCCTCTTCCCACACGGCAACGGCGTATCTTTCAACACCGCATTTCTTTAAAGTGGGATAAATTCCCTTCTCACCGTGACCATATCCGTCACCCTTCAGGACAGCCATTATTTCAACGCCCTTATCAAGACGGCTCCTGATATTATTAATATTGTGTTCAATAGCACTGAGACTTACAACAGCCTCAGTTCTTTGTGCAAGCTTTCTCAAAATAAAGCCCTCTTTCAATATCGGAGCATTGCGAATAATCACAACATTCTTTGACTCCGTATTTTATCAGTTTATTAGTATATCATATATTTTTCTGTTTTACAATAATAAAACGCTTTTTTCGCTGAAATGTATTTAATTTACAATTTCACCCGCAGTTTTGGCAGACGAAAGAAACCTCCGAATAAAAATTCGGAGGTTTCTTCCTTATATTTATAAAGTGAGACAAATGAGCTAATTAACCGTTATAGTCAGACCATGTACCGTTATCGTAAATCTTGTTCATACCGCTGATTTTCAAATCGGATGTCTGATTTCCGTTTCCGCCGTTACCGTTGTTGAAAATAATGTAAGTAGCTTCTGACGGAACTTCTACACGGTAGACATTATTGCCGAGGCTTTCTGTGTCAACACCCGGCCAAGTAGTCATTTTTGTATTGCTGTCGCTCCAGTAATAAGCCATTACCTTGCTCCAGTTGTTAGTATTCTTGTAATAGAGATAATTTTTAGATACCGGTTCGGTTGTTTCGGGCTCTGTGGGAGTTTCGCCTCCTGTGTATGTACCGCAGTAGGAGCCTTCATATGTAAGCTCTGCAAGATAACACTGAATTGCAGTAGCGTCTTTGATATTAATCAAACCGTTCTTATCAACATCAGCCGCTGTGAGTGAATCGCCTGTGAGCGTGCTGATTTCAGAAGCGTGAAGCTGAACGGCAGTTGCATCGGAAATTGTGATTGAACCGTTTAAGTCAACGTCACCGATAAGTACCTTGTTTGAAGGCTGTGTTGTCGGCTGTGTATCCGTTGTAGCAGGCTGAGTTGTTGCAGGCTGTGCAGTTGTTGCAGCCACTGTTGTCGGAGCCGAATAACCCGGATCTGTGGGATATGTAACTTCCTTGCTTTCCTTTGTAAAGGTGTAGGTAGCAGATGTTGTATTTGTGCCGTCTGTTGCAGTAAGCACAACGGTATATTCTGTACCGATTGCATCACCTGCACCGATAGTAAAGGTTGTGTCCTTTGTGTATGTTACAGCAGCACCGCCGTTGATGCTGTATGTACCCTTTGTTGCGTTGTCAAGACCAACAGTTATGTCGATTGATTCAGCAGCAAAGTTCTCTCTGGGAGCTTCGATTGTACTTCTGGGTACTGATGTAGTGTTGTAAACTACTGCGATACCGTCTTCATTTCCGATTGTGCCTTTAATTGTGCCGCCGGAAACTGTGAATGTATTGCCTGATACCTGATCGGTGTAGGTACCGTCTTTCATCTTTCCGCCGAGGCTTACGCTTACGTCGCCTGCACCCTTTGTGCTTACGAGAACAACACCGCTGTTGCCTCTTACATTATAGAAAAGTGAATCGCCTGAATTTCCGAGGCTTTCGCTCTGACCGACAAAGTGGTTTCTGAAACGGTTAACCTCTGCAACGCAGGTGTCCATCCATGTTAATGTTCCGACCTCGCCCATCTGAGTCTGTCTGATTTCTTTAGCCATCTGATTCGGGTCTTTTCTTGCATCGTAACCGTTCTGGTCATCAATGAGTCTTTCGTATGAATAGTAAGGTCTTGCAAAGTAAAGACCAGTTGAATCTTTTCTTGAAGCGACAATTGCCCAAGCCTTGTTGATCGTTGAGTCGTTGCAGTCATATGATGAGCCGCCGCCCATATATGTATCGTGAGATTCAGCCCAGAGAACTACCTTATTTCCCTGACCGTGAGCGTAGCTGCAGTAACCTGAGTTTGAAGCTCCGCCAACCTGACCGTATTTAAGCGAGTTTCTGATGTTGTCGCCTGTTGAGTTGTCGGTTACGGACATCTTGCTGAGGTAATAATTTTCAGCAGCTGTGCTGTCAATTCTGTTAAGAACCTCACCGTAATAGTAAGGAGTAAAGTTCTTTGTGCTCTTAGCATAGCTTGTTGCACCGTCAAGAACTACGTCCCAGAAATCACTTGCAAATGCTGCATCATCCTTCGGCGTTTCAATGTGCTTTGCGGCGTCGAATCTGAAGCCGTCAGCACCGTTGTCTATACATTCCTTGAGAAGGTTGAGAATCATATTCTGAACCTTTTTGTCGCCTGTGTTAAGGTCGGGCATACCCATATTGCCCTGAGTAACGTCAAAACGACCGTCACTTGAGTGTACCCAGCTTGTGCTGATGTGCCAGTAAGAGGAATCGGTGAGCATATCGGGATTCCAGAATGTTCCTACCTGAGGAGAAATATCTCCCATTACCTCTTCAACAGAGCCGATTTTCCAGCCCTGAATGTTGCCCATATGGTTTGCTACGATATCAACAATAACCTTGATACCGTACTTTTCTGCTTCATCGCACATAGCCTTAAATTCAGCCTTTGTGCCGTACCATGTGTGACCGTTGTCGCAGATTGATTCGGTTACAGGCTGATAGCTTTTCCACCAGTTGCCGTCGTTTCCGCCTGTGCCGTCGGGGATTCCGACATTGCCGTAGGCTGTGCCCTCCCAGTAATAGTCCTTAGGCTGTGTTACGGGTGAGGTCTGCACTGCGGTGTAGCCTGCCGCAGCAATCTGCGGAAGATACTTTTTGATGTTGTTGTACGACCAGTTCCAGCAGTGAAGGATAACACCTTCCTGAACGCTGTCAGGCTGCTCGAAATCGATAGTAGATGAAGCTGCAACTTCACTACTGTTTGTCGTTACGGCTGAAAAACCGGCAACGGATGATGACATTACCAGAACAGCAGCCAGCAACGAGCTGACAATTTTTTTACTCCATTTCATTCTTAATTTCTCCAACTTCTAAAATTTCGACAAGATTTGACTCTTGTCATACCTTGATTATTATATTATAATATATTTAAAATATCTTGTACTAAAATATTCATTAATGATACTATACTATTTTATTTGAGGCTTTTATGAAAAAAATAATTGAAAATCCGGGCAACGAAAAAACCGATTTCAAGGAATCGGATATGCCGTTTCGTTATTATCAATTTGACTATTCCGACGGCTTCTCGGGATTTCAGTTTCACTGGCACGAGGAAATTGAAATTCACTATGTTGTCAGCGGAAACGGAAGTTTCTTTATCGACGACACCGAATACAACGTCGGTAAAGGTGATATAATTTTTATTGCTCCGAGAATTATCCACAGCGGAAAATCGGAAAATAATGACCTTGTTGACATTTGCTATATTGTTGACAATGATTATCTTATGTCAAAAAATAACGAGTACAACACAGATAAATTCTTTAACGAGCTGATTAACACAAAAGTTGAATTACCCGTAATACACAGTCAGAACGAGGGTTATGAACAGCTAAGAACACCTCTGCACCTGATAGATTCGTGCGTTGAAAGCAGAGGTCCGTTTTTTCAGCTTGAAATAAAACGCAATTTATTTGACTTTTTTATTGAGCTGTATAAGAACAATTATCTTTCAATGTCCCCGCAGCTGCCGAATCATACCGAAACCAAAAGCATTATAAAACAGTCAATCAGCTACATTCAGCAGAATGCATCGGGCAAGCTTACAATTGACGAAATTGCATCTCATGTTGGGTTAAGTTCAAGCTATTTCATGAAGCTTTTTAAGGAAAGCACAAAGATGACCTGCGTTGAGTACATAAAAATCCTTCGTTTAAACAACGCCGCAAATATGCTCAAAGAAACAGACGAAAGCATTTTGGAGATTGCCCACAGCTGCGGATTCTTTAATCTTTCGCTTTTCAACAGAGAATTTAAAAGATACTATTCTATCACGCCGAGTCTATACAGAAAAAAATACAAAAGGTCGGAAATAGAATTTATTACATTTTAGCTCACAAAAAAATCCCCCGAAGCTTCACACTTCGGGGGATAATTTTTATTCTTAATTTATCAGAACGGATTTATAATCAGCCGTTGTAGTCAGACCATGTACCGTTTTCGTAAATCTTGTTCATTCCGCTGATTGTCAAATCGGATGTCTGATTTCCGTTGCCGCTGTTTCCGTTATTGAAAATAATGTAGGTAGCGTCACTCGGAACTTCTACACGGTAAGTGTTGTTGCCTACGCTTGTTGTATCAACACCCGGCCATGTAGTCATTTTGGTGTTGCTATCACTCCAGTAGTAAGCCTTTACTGTGCTCCAGCCGTTTGTGTTCTTATAGTAGAGATAGTTGCCTGAAGGAGTAGTTGTGGGCTGTGTAGCCTGAGTTGCAGGCTGTGTTGTTGTAGGCTGAGTTGTGGGAGTTTCGCCTCCTACATATTCACCGCAGTATGCAGAAGACTCTGTCAAACCTGCGATGTAACACTGAACTGCAGTAGCGTCTTTGATGTTGATAGCGCCGTTTTTATCGGTATCTGCTGCAACAGCGCTGTTGCCCGTCAATACCTTATACTCACTGCTGTGATACTGAATTTCAGTAGCGTCGCTGATTGTAATTCTACCGTCAAGGTTTACATCACCGATGAGCACCTTATCAGCAGGAGCTGTTGTTACCGGCACTGTTGTAGGAGCAGCCGTAGTCGGCTGAGCTGTTGTGGGCTGTGTTGTCGGAGCGGCTGTAGTTGAAGGAGTTTCAGTGTACTCTTCCCAACTGTGGTTAGCTCTCATAATCATTGTTTTACCGTTGAGAGCCATACCGGTTTCTCCGTCGGCAGGATAACGGTTTGTAGTTGCACTACTGCTTTCCGTTAGAATTACATAGCCGTTTGAAAGTTCTTCGGGAACTTCAATAACGTAGTAGCCTGTTGCAGAATCCTTTGTCATCTGCACACCGGGCCATGCGCCGTTTCTGGTTGATGAGTCAACATAGATGTATGCGTATGCGCTTGACCAGTTGTAGGATGAATTATCAAAGTAAACCTTCTGAACAAGGCTCGGGTCAACCTTTGTGTATGTATAGGTCTCGGGGTCGGAAGTTGTTGTGCCGTCGGAAGCCTTGACTGTTACGGTTGTCTTTGTGCCGTAAGCAAGACCTGAGCCGATTGTGATTGTCTTGCCGTCAGTAAAGCTTGTGTATGAACCGCCGTCAATTGAATACTGACCGCTTGTTGCATTCTTATAGTTAAGTGTAAGTGTTAAAGTATCTGTTTTGTAGCTCTGTGAGCCGGGATTTACGGAGGCAGAAGGACCTGCAGGCTTTGCGTTGTAAACAACAGCTACGCCTGTGCTGCCGATGTTACCGCTGATTTTGCCGTTTGAAACTGTGAATGTGTTGCCTGTAATCTGGTCTGTGTAAGTACCTGCTGCCATTTTGTGTGCAGTTACGCTTACGGAAGCTGAAGAACCGCCGCAGTTTACAAGAACAACACCCTCTGTGCCACGCTCGTTATATGCGATTGAGCCTTCACTTGAGAGATACTCTGTCTTGCCGACAAAGTAATTCTTGAACTGGTTTACAGCCTTTACTTCGACGTCGCCCCATGCAGTTACGCTTGCTGTACCAATCTGGTTTGAGTAGCTGCTCGGACGAGCGAGGTACATACCGCAGGCCTGTGCTCTTGAGCCAACCAATGCCCATGTCTTTTTAAGAGTTGTATCGCTCTGTCCTCTTGAAGATCCGTTTGCATATGTATCATGCGACTCATTCCAGAGAACAGACTTGTTGCCTGCTGCCTGTGAACCGTCATCAAGATAGAAGTCACTTCTCTTTGCGCCGTTTGCATCGCCGCTGTTAACAGAATTACGGATTGAATTTGATACGGAGCTTGTTGTAATGCTCATCATAGATGTGTAAGAGCTGAGCACCTTTGAAGCAACGCCTGTATCGTCGCTACCGGTTACCTTGTCGAGAACTTCACCGTAATAGTAGGGAGTAATTCCTCTTGTGCTTTTTGCATAGCTTGTGGCAGCTCCGAGAACGTTGGGCCAGAACTGGCTTGAACAGCCGCTGTCAACCGGTGTTTCAATGTGCTTTGCACCGTCAAAACGGAAACCGTCGGCACCTGCGTCAATTGCTTCCTTGAGGAAAGAAATTGCATAGTTCTGAATCTTGGTATTTGAAGTGTTGAGGTCGGGAAGTCCGCCCATACAATACTGTGTGATATCATAACGGGTAGCGTACCAGCTGTTTGTTTTAATGTCGTGCCAGCAGGAGCTGTCGTTTCTGATGTCATCGGGGATTGTGGGTGAAAGTGTGTTGTCACCGTTGTTTGCAAGGTGGTTTAACACAGCGTCAACAATTACCTTAATGCCGTACTTGTGAGCCTCGTCGCACATAGCCTTGAACTCACTCTTTGTACCGCAAGCATTCTGGCTGTTGGTTTCAATGCTGAAATTTGAGGGCTGATAGTAAACCCACCAGCTGCCGGACATCTGTCTGTTCTGTGTTGTTTCCTTGATTGTCTGGATAGGTGAAGTCTGAATAGCGCTAAAGCCCTGTTCTGCAATCTTCTGCATATTAGCCTTAATGCCGTTGTAGCTCCAGTTCCAGCACTGAAGAATCTGTCCGTCCTGCACATCATCTGCAAGACCGTAATCTGCTCCAGTTTCTACCGAAGCAGCCTGTGCAGAAACCTCTGCATTTTCGGTTGTTCTTGCCTCAGCAACAAAGCTGCCTACTGTAAGGCAAGAAAGCGTCATACATAATGCGAGTATAACGCTCATGATTTTTTTGCTCAATTGTCTCACTCCTAAATATAATTACCTCGGAACTGTCCTTAAAGTCCCGTAAAAAAGGGCAATCCGCATATAATTGCCCGTTTCATATTTATAATAACAAAATATTAGTAGTTATGCAACGCACTATCTGCACAAGAAAACAATTTTCTTTTTAGTTAATATGCCAAATTATGTATTTTTTATGTGTTATCATATACAAACTTGTTGCAAATTACACATATATCATTAACAATTTGTTGTGTTTTTAGTCTATATATTATATTGTCAAAATTACCGAAAATCATCACTTAAACACGCTATTCAACCATACTTTTTAACAGACTTATCTCACAAGCATAACCTTCTATCTCGTTAGGTGTTTCGAGTAAAAACGGAAGGTTTTTAAGGGCAGGGTGGTTTATTATTCTTATGAAAGCGTCAATTCCGATTGCACCCTCGCCTATTTTCTGGTGTCTGTCCTTATGACATCCGAGGTAGTTCATACTGTCGTTGAGATGAACAGCTTTGAGCCTGTCAAGTCCGATTATCCTGTCAAACTTTTCAAGCACACCGTCGAGGTCATTTACAATATCATAGCCTGCGTCAAAAACGTGACAGGTGTCAAGGCACACGCCGATTTTATCCTTGTTTTCAACTCCGTCGATTATTGCCGACAGTTCCTCAAATTTTCCGCCGATTTCAGTGCCCTTCCCCGCCATTGTTTCAAGCAGAACGGTTGTGTGCATTTCGGGAAACATCGCTTCATTCAGAGCAGAAATTATCTGCTCTGTTCCATTTTCCACACCCTGTCCCGTATGACTTCCGGGGTGAAAATTATAGAGATTATCGGGGAGATATTCCATTCTCTGCAAATCATCTTTAAGCGTATTCAGCGCAAATTCTCTTGTTTCGGGCTTTGCCGAGCATAGATTCATTGTGTAGGGTGCGTGAGCGAGAATCTGCGAAAAGCCGTTTTCTCTCATAATCAGCTTTAAAGCGTCAACGTCAGTCTGCTCAATTTTGCGGGCAGAGCCGCCTCTCGGGTTGCGTGTAAAAAACTGAAATGTATTTGCACCGATTTCAAGAGCCTGCTTTCCGATAGCCTCAAAACCGTTTGAAATTGCAAGATGACAGCCTATGTTTAGCATTTTATTTTCTCCTTTGCAGTTATTCTGATTGTATAATATCAGTATATTCCTGTTCTAAAATAAATTTTTAAGGTAATGAATAACATTAATCATTTTTCTTAACCGTTTCAAACTCACTTTTCAGCATTGAATAGTACAATCTTCCGACGTACTCGCCGTTGTAATAAAAGAAATCCCTTAATGTGCCCTCGTACTTGAATCCGCACTTTTCGATAACACGCTTTGAGGGTACGTTTATTTCTTTTGTAGAAATTTGCACACGGTGCAAGCCGATTTTATTAAAACCGAAATCAAGAATGGCTCTGACCGCCTCTGTCATATATCCTCTTTTCTGATACTCGGTTGCAAGGCAATATTCAATCTCGGCAAAGTGATTTTTTGCATCAACAAGGTAGTATGCAATCTGTCCTATACACCTTTTGTCGGCTTTATCAATTATAGCCCAGCGGTAGCAATGCTCATTATTGTACGCTGAAATAAATTTATCCAGCAAGCCGTTTACCTCATCAAGCGTTGTGTAGACAGGCTCTGCATACATATGCTGAATTTCAGGCTTGCTTGCCCAGAGATTAAGCATATCTTCTGCGTCCGAGTATTCAAATTTTCTTAAAACAAGGCGGTTTGTTTCAATGCTTTGTGTACCGATATTATTCATAATTTCATCCCAATTAATCTTGCAAACGTTTGACTATTATCTGTTATAACATATGTGATATAATTTTTAAAACGAATATTTTTGATTATATTAATTCGATTTTCCGATAGCAAGAGGTAAGTTATGGATACCGAAAATTTTAAAAATTTATTGTGTTTTCAATGATAAATTCATCGACGAGTTCTACAAACTCTGACAATCCAGAATTTTCAAATCTTCCCTTTCATACTTATTGTGACCTTTAAGGCTCTTTTTGTATTTCCAGCATTTTATTGCCTGCTCCAGAGTCTTATCCTTATTGTCGGCGAAGAAATCCCTGATGTAGTTGTTGTATTCAAACTGCCTGTCAATAGTAGTTTTGTTTTTCTTCTTATCCTCAAGAATCTGATAATATGCGTCTATTGACTCACGATAGGTTTTGCCTGCGTTGCTTTTGAGCCATTTCTGAAACAAAACATTAAACGAAAAGCTCTTTCCGATATGCTCCTTATAAAACGCTCTGTGCTTTTCGGAACATACAAAATTACTTTCTATCACCGTATCAAGGGTAATTTCACCTACTGATGGTGAATTTCTTTTAGTATGAGTTGCAGTATTCCGCTTTCCCGTATCCAGAAATTCGGCAATTCTATCGGTCAACTCAAGCTTACCTCCTGTTGACTGCAAATTATGCTTTCTGCAAAAATCAACCAGTTCTTCCTTGAGATAGTAATACTCACGAAATGTTTTGCTGTCTAAATTCGTATCTAAAACGGGTCTTTCATTCACAACAATCACCTTGCAAATTTTAATCTCTAACCTTTTATATTCGGTATTATTCCAATATATTTTAATCTATATAATAAAAAGTATAGTGCGAATACAGAACAAACACAAGTTTTTATTTCACGAACAAAATATGCCTCAATAGCCAATTGATATAATTTACTAAACGGAAAAACATTTATCAGTCGTCAGAATCCCAATTATCGGAATCATCAAACACATCTGTTTTTTCGTCATTCATAAGCTCATCAAGAAACGCAAGCTCCGCACCTCTTTCAAAAGCATCAATCTCACTGTCATTATTAAAGTCAAATAAATCTCCGAAAATACTGTCAAACATAATTATCCTCCTTAAAAAATTATACTGCCGGTATTCTGATTATTCACACAAAGGTTAAACAGAACAGACTTGCTGATTGCAGCAAAATAATTGCTTTCTTCAAACTTGTCTGCATAATTTTTCTCAATTTCTTTGAGAGTTTCACGAAGCTGCAGCATTGCAGCAAATTCGTGCTTGCAGGTATAGCTGCAAAAACAATCGCATATCAGATTGCTGATTTCTCCGTTTTTGTATGTAAACTCAAGTTCATAAGGAACAGTGCCCGTAACAATTGCTCTGCCGTGTGTGTTGTCAACACAAATGTAAACGACCTTATTCTGCATATAATAATCATATCCACGGTCAGCTATTTGCGTGCCAATCTTCATATCATTAAGGTTATCCAAAGCAAAAGAACTGTCATCATTGCACACAATTATTTCCTCGTCCTCGTCTGAAGGTGCTTTGAACCAGCCTAAAACTTTTTTGTAAGGCAAAACAGATGAATCAAATGCTATAAAGTGCGATAAAGCCATATACAATTCACCCTTAATCTTAGTGTCGGCAATCGCAATAACACGCTTATAATCTGAAAGCCTAATCTTGAAATTGTAAGATACATCCACAACTATACCACGCAATCCCTCAAGCTTGCCGTCAACAAAAACAAGGTCTCCGCAATGCAAATCAAATGTATCATTATAATACGAAAGAGTCATATTTCTGTCAGGGAATCGAACCTGCACAAGCGATTTCACCGGTGTGTCCGGCTGCTTTGCATACTGTTCGTTAAGCTTTATTTCTTCCTCATTACTGCTGTCAGTAAACCCTATTTTCAATTTCATAATGATTCTCCTTTACATTAATTTCTTCACTTCTGTTGTTCTACTATAATACTATAATCATTATATCAAAAGCATTGTGTCATTATCGGTACAATGCTTGCAAATTTTGTATTGACGGCTAACAGAAAAGTGCCCCGACACGCAATCTGCGTGTCGGGGCACTCAACTGGTGCGAGTGTTCATAACGGACTTATGAGGAATTCAGGTTTTATCGGCAGTTACACACATTTCTCGCTCGCACATTTGTGGTTTATTCATTTTCTTCCTATAATATGGATGTAAAATTCAAGTCAAGGAGGAAATTACAATGAGAAATCCCAAATATCACATTTATTTAACACCTGATGAACGGCGCACGGTTATCAATAGCCTGATTGATTTGAGGAATGACCTCATTTCACGGGGTAAGTACACCGACATCATAGACGAGCTGTTAATCAAGCTCACAAAAGCCAAAGTCAAGAATATCAAGATCAAGGAGGTATAGTTATGGCTACAAAGATTACATACACACAGCAGGGAGATTACTTGCTGCCCGATTTAAAATTGCCAGAACAGCCGAAGGTTGAAATCGGAATTTGGGGTAGGCGGCATTTGA
>CACXFS010000061.1 GCA_902766885.1 uncultured Ruminococcus sp.
CCACCTAACAATGGAGGAAGACTGATGAAACACGGTAAGAAATATGTTGACGCTGCTAAGCTCGTTGACAGAACTAAATTATATGATTCAGGCGAGGCTCTTGACACAGTTATCAAAACTGCAACAGCTAAGTTTGACGAAACCGTTGAGCTTCATGTAAAGCTCGGCGTTGACAGCCGTCACGCTGACCAGCAGGTAAGAGGTGCGGTTGTTCTTCCTAACGGTACAGGTAAAAACGTAAGAGTTCTTGCAATCTGCAAGGGCGCTAACGAGGACCTCGCTAAGGAAGCAGGCGCTGACTATGTAGGCGCTGAGGATATGACTCAGAAGATTCAGCAGGAAAACTGGATGGACTTTGACGTTCTAATTACAACACCCGACTGCATGGGTCTTGTAGGTCGTCTTGGTAGAATCCTCGGACCGAGAGGTCTTATGCCTAACCCCAAGGCCGGTACTGTTACTCCTGACATCGCTAAGGCTGTTAAGGAAGCTAAGGCAGGTAAGATTGAGTACCGTCTTGACAAAACAAACATCATTCACTGCCCCATCGGCAAAGTAAGCTTCGGCACACAGAAGCTTAACGAGAACCTCGATACTCTTATGGACGCTATCGTTAAGGCTAAGCCTGCTGCTGCTAAGGGTCAGTACATTCGTTCAGTTGCCGTTACTTCAACAATGGGACCGAGCGTAAGATTGAACCCCACAAAGTTTGGTGTTTAATTACAAATTAATCTGATATTTACACAATAGTGTGAATATAAATTCGCTGTTCTAAAGACAGCAGGTGCTTTTAGCATAAAGGGATTTCCCACCTGCCGAGGAAGATGCAAATTACTATTTTTGTATTTTTGCAGCCGTCCGAGGCTTCGGGCGGCTGCTTTTTTACTTTATAGGAAACGGCTCGGATTTGGTTGGGCAGAGAAGATTTGATAATATCAACCTGTCTACCCGAATTGCGTGCCGAGGCACTCGACTTTTTTATGAACTGCGTGATACTTTTTTCGGAGGTGAAATAATTGCCAAGTCAAAGTGTTTTAGAGCAGAAGAAAGCAATCGTTGCAGAGCTTTCCGAAAGACTTAAAAACTCTGTAACAGGTGTTGTTGTATCTTATGAGGGTATCAACACTGAAGACGACACAAAGCTCAGAAAAGAGCTTCGTGAGAACAACGTTCAGTACACAGTTGTAAAGAACACACTTCTTTCACGTGCTTGTGACGAGGTTGGTCTTGAGGACTTAAAAACTGTTCTTGAGGGTACAACAGCTATTGCAACAAGTGACAGCGAATACGCTGCCGCAGCAAGAATTCTTTGCAACTACGCAAAGGACCACGATAACTTCAAGGTTAAGTCAGCTTATCTTGACGGCGCTGTTATTGATATGGATACAATCACAGCTCTTTCAAAGCTCCCGACAAGAGAAGTTCTTCTTGCAAATGTACTCGGTGCATTCCAGGCACCTATCGCATCCTTCGCACGTGCCGTACAGGCTGTTGTTGACAAGGGTGGTGTAGAAGCTTGCGCAGCTGAAGCTGAAGCAGCTCCTGCAGAAACAGAGGCTCCCGCAGAGGAAGCTCCTGCAGCAGAATAATCTGCAAACTAAATTAAAATTAACTACATTTATATCGGAGGTAAATTAAAATGGCATCAGAAAAAATTACTGCTATTATTGAAGAATTAAAAGGCCTCACAGTTCTTGAGCTTTCAGAGCTCGTTCACGCTGTAGAGGATGAATTTGGCGTATCCGCTGCTGCTGCAGTTGCAGTTGCAGGTCCTGCTGCTGACGGCGGCGCTGCTGCTGCTGAGCAGACAGAGTTCGACGTTATCCTTAAGGGTGCAGGCGGCAACAAGATTGCTGTTATCAAGGTTGTTCGTGAGATCACAGGTCTTGGTCTTAAGGAAGCAAAGGCTCTCGTTGACGGCGCTCCCAAGACAGTTAAGGAAGCTGTTTCTAAGGACGACGCTGAAGCTATGAAGGCAAAGCTCGAAGAGGCTGGCGCAGAAGTAGAATTAAAGTAATTCACTTATCCGAAAAAAAACGGCTGTCCGTTACGGGCAGCCGTTTTTGTTTGCCTGATTGACAGTAGAAATGAGCAATGCTATAATCGTAATGTAAATAAATGTTCTATGGAGTTTTATGAAAATGGATAAAATCAATTGCCCTTGTAAAAGAACAAAATGTGAAAGATATGGTAATTGCAACGCTTGCAGAGAGCATCATAATAACAAAAAATCACTGACTTACTGTGACAGGATAAAAAAGAAAGAGCAGAGAAAAGCCGGCAGGCAGAGAAAAAGAGAACGTAATTAATAGTTTCGGAGGTGCTGATTTGAAAAATCCATGGGAAGAAATATCGTTGACTGATTATGAAAATCATATGAGTTTAGACAGCGTTTATCAGCTCCAGACAATGAATGAGATGATGAAAGAACAGCTCAATGAATATAAAATAAAGACTGTAATTATTCTTGGAGTTGCCGGCGGAAACGGCTTGGAGCATATTGATAAGGATAAGTTTGAAACAGTTTTCGGCGTAGACGTTAACCAAAAATATCTTGATGAATGTATAAACAGATATCCTGAATTATCAGGTGTGTTTAAAGCAATCTGTGCTGACTTGTTGAACGACGATTTGCAGTTCCGCACGCAGATCTGCTTATCGCAAATCTTCTGATTGAATATATCGGATATGAGTGCTTTCGGAGTATCGTAAATTCAGTAACCCCGGAATATGTTTCCTGCATTATTCAAATCAATACTGACAATTCCTTTGTATCCGATTCGCCGTATTTGCAAGCTTTTGACCGTTTGCAGGAAGTACATCATCAGATAGATGAAAAAGCTCTTAATAATGCTATGAACGAGATAGGTTATATTAAGAAGATAATTGACGGAAGAGAATTGCCGAACGGAAAGAAATTGTTAAGAATTGATTTTATACAAAATTCTTAAATACAGGGAGTGCTTTACAATGATATATCAGATAATTGCTATTATTATTCTGGCTGTATTTTATGGGTGCTATTTCATAAAGATGATTAGTCAAAGGAGAAAAGGAATACAGACCGACCAGATTGGCAAAGGAAAAGTCGGCTTTGTAAAGTTTATTGAAGTCACAATGAAAATCATCACTATCATTGTACCGATTGCGGAAATTGTCAGTATTATCCTTAACACGTCCGTACTGCCTTTATGGACGAGAATTGTCGGTATTTGTATAGCCGTTACGGGAGTAGCAGTGTTTATTACTTCTGTTGTAACAATGCGTGACAGTTGGAGAGCAGGAGTATCAAAAACGGATAAGACTGATTTGGTGACGAGCGGTATTTACAGTTTCAGCCGAAATCCTGCTTTTCTCGGTTTTGACCTTGTTTATATTGGAATTTTATTAATGTTTTTTAATTTGATACTATTCATTATTTCGGTATTTGGAGTTGTTATTTTTCATTTGCAGATAGTAAACGTAGAAGAAGATTTTTTGATTGATACTTTTAGAGAGGAATATATAAATTACAAGAAAAAGGTTTGCCGGTATTTTGGAAGAAGATAAATCTCGTATTAAAGGTTGCTTTGAAAGGAAAATTAATGAAACTTAAAGATATAAAAAGCTATTGCTTAAGCAAGCACAAAACATATGAAACTTATCCATTCGGGGAGATTCCGATATGCTATAAGGTGAACAACCGAATATTTGCGCAGATTTATCCAAAAGCAGAGGATTTTAAAATTACGCTGAAATGTACTGATGATGTGGGAGATTTTTACAGAAGAATGTATCCTGGTGTTGTAGTCAGAGGTTATCATTGTCCGTCGATTCAACAGCCTTATTGGAATACAGTTTATCTGACTGATTTCCCTGATGACGAGCTTTTGAATATGATTGATCACGCATATGATACTGTAATCAAAAGTTTCAGCAAGAAAGTTCAGAAGGAGATAATAGAAGAATAAAAATCAACCTGTCCTACGATAAAATTAAGTCAAAACTATTGACAAATGAAATTGGTTATGATAAAATAATATGCGTTGACTGATAAGATACGGCGACATAGCCAAGCGGTAAGGCACGAGTCTGCAAAACTCTGATTCCCCAGTTCGATTCTGGGTGTCGCCTCCATAGAAAAAGCACTTCAGCACGGAGTGCTTTTTCTTTCAGATTAACGTGGGAGCATAGCTCAGCTGGGAGAGCATCTGCCTTACAAGCAGAGGGTCATAGGTTCGAGCCCTATTGTTCCCACCATTTTTGTTTATAATGTGTTTTAGATATATAGCAATCGTTTGTGGTATTGCCTCGAACCTGTGAAG
>CACXFS010000062.1 GCA_902766885.1 uncultured Ruminococcus sp.
AATCTTTGATTTTGCGTAAAAATACCGATTTCGGTGTTTTTACAAAACGGCAACGGCGTGTTGCCGTTTATTCAGTAAGCATTATATGCATATTCATTGACCGTTGTTTATATCAAACAATGTAACGGTAAATTTCGTTCCCTTTCCCTGTTCTGAGTCGGCGTAAATACTTCCTCCGCTTTTTTCGATAATCGTCTTTGCAAGTGCAAGACCGATTCCGACGCTGTTTTCGTCGGAATTTCTGCCCTTGTAGAATCTCTCAAAAATATGCGGCAAATCTTCCTTTGCAATTCCGCACCCGTTATCCGTTACTGTAATTTTTGTGCAGAGCGAGGTTTTTTCGGCTTTCAGCTTTACAAATCCGCCTTCAATTGTGTGCTCAATGCAGTTTTTGACAATGTTTGTAATCGCTTCGCAAAGCCACTTGAAGTCGCAGCTGAGCGTTAAGCTGTCGTCGCACTCAACGCTTGTTTCAACACCCTTTATCTCGGCAAGCACTTCGGTGTTTTTTACGCACTCGTCAAGGATTTTCTTCACGTTTTCCGTCTTGCTTTTCAGCACAATTGAGTTTGCGTCAAGCTTTGACAGCGTGAGAATTGACTGAACAAGAAAACTGATTGAGTTACTGCTCCGCCGAATGTCGTTTAAGAAATCACGTTTTATATCCTCGGGCATATTTTCGTCCTCGATAATGTCGTCAAGCATTACCATAATCGACGTGAGCGGAGTTTTGATCTGGTGGGAAATATCGGAAAGCGACTGCTTTAAATTCTCTTTGTCCTTCTGCGAGTTATCCGCCTGCTCCTTTAACATTACGGTGGTTTTGTAGATTTCGCTTTGCAGTTGTGACATTTCGTCCTCGCTGTTTGCCTTTAACTCAAGGTCGTAATTTCTGCGGTTAATTTTACGCAGATAGCCTGCAAGGCGTTCTGCCTCCGCTTTCTGATTTTTGCAGTATTTCAGAAAAATTGCCGTAAGGGCAAGGCAGGAAACAGCGCAAAGGATTGCATTTGCAGTAATTATAAAAGTAGCTGTTACGTAATTTTTGTAAACCGCCCAGTCGCTTTCAAGGTCAATTCCGTATTTTTTAAGATTGTTTTCAGCTTGAGAATTGTTTGACTTGCCGTTTAAAATTTCGGCAATTTCCCGCTCTGTTATTTCCGGATATTTTTCTTTTAAGTTTTCAAGTATCTGCACCACTGCACTGTTAGTGCTTTTCCGCACACTTTCAAGCTCAAAAGCGGAAACAACGGCGGTGACGGCTGAAAAAACGGCTGTCAACACAAGAAATATTACTATAAATTTTTGCGAACGTTTCATTCTTCCTCCAGCCTGTAGCCTACGCCCTTAACGGTCTTGATTCTGTCCGTACCGAGCTTCTGTCGTATGCGCTTTATGTAGACGGTCAGGGTGTTGTCGTTTACATAATTGCCTGCAATATCCCAGATTTTTTCGAGGATAATTTCACGTGTGACGGTTTTACCGCAGTTTCGCACAAGGATTGAAAAGATTTTGTATTCAAGTGCAGTCAGCTCCACCCTTGCGCCGTCCTTGTAAACCTCTCGGCTTTCAAGGTCAACGCTTATATTACCTGTAGTGACAAGGCTTGATTTTGCGCTGTTCTTTGAAGTCAGCCTGCGAATTCGGGCGAGCAGTTCACGCATTGAAAAGGGCTTTGTTATGTAGTCGTCTGCGCCGAGGTCAAAGGCTTTTACAATGCTGTCCTCGTCGTCAATTGCGGTGAGGAAAATTATCGGTGACTCGCTTAAACGATGGATTTCATCATACAGCTCAAAGCCGTTGCCGTCGGGCAGGGTGATGTCAATGATAATCAAATCAAAGTCAAACGGTGCGGTGCAAAGGGCTGAACCAAAGCTCTCGCAGAGCGTTACCGAATAGCCGTTCTGCTCCAGCGCATAGACAACGCCCTTTGAGATTATTCGGTTGTCCTCAATCAGAAGAATGTTCATAGTTTTTTACCTGAATTTGTTTGTAATATATTTTCAATCGTAGGGACACGTCGTGCCGTGTCCACACATAAATTGCATTGCAATTTATGTGAATCGGGACGTCTGGGAAGCCGTCCCCTACGGCATAAAGCAAACGTTTCCTATATATAAATTATCCTCTATTATCACTGTCCTGTCAACTAAATGTTATCTTTGCGGATTGTTTCGATAATGTTCTGCTTTTGCACCTTTGAAATTGAAAATCTCATAATCAGCCACACAACCGCAAACACGAACACAATACTGATTAAAATAGCCGTATAAGGCACAACAAAGTCGGTTGCAAGATTCATTGAAAATGCCTTAAATATTCCGTGTCCTGAAAGAAGTCCGAGCGGTATTCCGATTATCAGCGACTTGACGCCGTAGAACAAGCTTTCAAGACGTATCATTCGGTTGAACTCACGCTTTGTCATACCGATTGACTTGAGCATTGCAAATTCTTTACTGCGCAGGCGCATATTCGTTGTGATTGTGTTGAAGATATTTGTCACGCCGATAAGCGAAATTACGATTATAAAGCCGTAGGCAAAAATGCTGATTACAAGCGTCATTGCGTTATACATATTCGCCATTTTTTCGACATTATACACTTCAAAGGTCTGGCCGCCGTCAAGCTCTGTTATCGTTTCTTCCAGTTCATCGGCATTTTTTGCATCAATGAAAAAGCTGTAGCCGATATAACTCATATCATAATTATTTTTCAGCGTGTCTTCGCTCACAATCAAATAAACACTGTATTCGGACGGAAGGAGATATTTCAGCGTTTCGGGCGTTGAGTTATACACCTTTGCAATTTCAATGTCAAAGGTTTTGTTGTATTCGTCATTTGAAGGGTCACCGCTTTCGCTCAATGTCAGCGAATTCACCTTGTCGGCTTTGAAAAGCTCGCCCTTTTTCGTTTTTTTATCCTGATCCTTATATTCGAAGTTATTCAGAAGAACGCCCTTGTCTTTTACCTTATCGTAATCAAGTCCGAGGTCTTTTAACTTTTGCTTGTAGGTTTTGTCATCAAAGGAAAATATAGCTATGTCGTAAAGATCTCCTTCATCTTCACCATAGTCACCGGAATAATATTTTGCGTCACTGCTAAGAACAGAATCCAGCTTATCCGAGCTTTTCAGATAACCGACAGCGTTCATCTCAAGACGGCAGTTTTTTACGCCGTCAAGCTGAGAAAGCGTTTCAAAATCCGAATTGATTTCGTCAAACTCTTTGTAAAAATCATATCTGTTCACCGACAGATTATAATCAATCTCGTGGTAATACTTTGAGCTGTACTCCGTTCCGTACTGAATAAAGCTTGAAACGGCTATGAAAACGGCAACGCTGACAACAATTGAAATTACCGTTGTGCGGTACTTTTTCCTGCTCCTCTTGAGGTTTTTGTAGGCGATTTCTCCGCCCGTACCAAACAGCTTTTTGATAAATTTCGGGCATTTGTAGGCTTTCTGTTTTTTCTTGATTTTTATGTCGTTGTTTCCTCTTACAGCGTCAATCGGCGCAATTCTTGAAGCTCTTAATGCACTGCCGAGCGTTGAGAAAAGAATCGTCAGGAGCGACAGCGCAACTGCAAGCACAATCGCAAAAACGGGAACGCTGTATACAAACGAAGTACCGTTTAGCATATCGACAAGCAATACATTTAAAAGCTGAATGAGTACTGCGACAACACCCACACCGAGCAGAATTCCGAGAGGTATGCCGATAAGTGCAAGCACAAAGCCTTCAAACAGCACGTTGTGCCTTATCTGGCGTGACGTTGCGCCGACTGAGGACAACATTCCATACAATTTTGTTTTTTCGGTGATTGAAATTGCAAAGCTGTTGCGGATTACAAACACGCTTGCGACAATTACAATTGCAATGATGATAGCCGCAAGGGTGAAGAACATTTGCAGACTGTTGTCGCTTAACGCATAGCCCTTGTAGGACAGCAGAGAGGTCTGAACACGGAAAAAGTCGTACTTTATTTCACCTTTCTCAAGCTCGTAGCTTTGATTAAGATATTCCCTTAAATGCTCCTCTGATAAGCCTGTAATCTGCGACGAAGTCTGAATATAATTTCTTTCTCCCTCGTCGGTAAATTTCACATAAAGACTTGCTTCGTCAGAAATTTTGTTAGCATCTGCAACGGTGAAAACGGGAGAAATGCAATTGTAATCAGACATACTAATCGAATTACTGTAGTATTCATCAAGTATTCCGACAATTTTAAATGTTTTGGTTGACTGCGTTTCAAAATGTTCTTCACAATCAATTGTTTCTGCCTCACCGTTTTCGTTTATTTTATATGTCTTGTTGTAATTGCTCACATCAATGATACTTTCCCCGTCAGCGGTTTTTCTTTCACCGAGTTCAAGGGTAATTGTGTCACCAATTTCGTATTTTTGAGCGGAATTTAAAACAAAAGTCTGCGTAAGCAAAAGTTCCGAGCTGTTCTGCGGATATCTTCCGCTTTCAAGAGGAAGATTAAAGCAGTCGGTAAACGCCTGAGCCGACAGAGCCTGAATATACGCATACGGTCTTGTTTCGTTTTTATATGTGGGCATTTGTGCAACGCCCGAGTTATCTTCAATATAAACCGACTCAACATTTCTGTTTGTGCTGATTTCCTTAACATCTTTGTCTGTTATGTTGCCCGACAAGGACAAATCATAGTCGCCGGAAAAGTTGATTTCAGCATTAATCATAGTCTGCTGACCGCTTGCGGCGATTCCTGCAACAACGGTGATTAAAGCAGTCGAAAGCAATATGCCGATGATTGTAACAATCGTGCGACTTTTGTTGAGTTTCAGATTTTTGAGAGTAAGTTTATTAAGTGTATTCACCTTTAAACCTCCTCAACAATTTTGCCGTCGCTTATCGTGATTATCCTGTCAGCCTGCTTTGCAAGCTCCAAATCGTGCGTAATCATTATGATTGTCTGGTTGTAGGTTCGGTTTGAAATTTTCAGCAGATTCATAATGTCCTCACTCGCCTTTGTGTCGAGGTTGCCTGTCGGCTCATCGGCAAGCACAAGCGCAGGATTTGCAATCAGTGCACGTGCAATTGACGTTCTCTGCTGCTGACCACCCGAAAGCTCGTTTGGCAGGTGCTTTCTTCTTGCACGCAAGCCGAAGGTATCGAGAATTTCGTCAAGCTGTTTTTTATCAACGGGGCTTTTGTCGAGGTCGCACGGCAGGGTAATATTCTCCTCTACAGTCAGAATCGGAATAAGGTTATAGAACTGGTAAACAATTCCGATTTGCCGTCTGCGGAAAATCGCCAGCGTGTCGCTGTTCATTTTTGTAATATCGTTGCCGTCAATGAAGATTTTTCCGCTTGTGGGGCGGTCAACTCCGCCGATAAGGTGCAGAAGCGTTGACTTTCCGCTTCCGCTTGCGCCGACGATTGCGACAAACTCGCCCTTTTCAACAGAAAGCGAAATATCGTCAACGGCATTTACTTTGTTTTCGCCCTCTCCGTAGGTTTTTACAAGGTTTTCTACTCTTAAAATTTCCATAATTACCTCCGAAATTTTTGTATTTTGTAATATAAACGATAATTTAATGCGGAATGCAGAATTGATGGTCGCTACGCTCCGAATTTATAATAGTGCGTGTTGTATGGAAAGGTTTTTTTCCCTCGGGTTGATTGATATATCGGAAAAGTTTAGGGACGTGTAGGAACCAGTCCCCTACGATTGTAACTGAAACGTTTGGATTATATCCGTAGGGGACGGCTTTTCTGCGAAAACGGCAACCCTTTTGTCGCTTTGC
>CACXFS010000063.1 GCA_902766885.1 uncultured Ruminococcus sp.
CATTGCAATTTTTGTGTGGACACGGAGTGTGTATCCCTACGTTGACAGATGACGTAAAGTAGTATCTTGCCTAAGAATCAGAAAAATGTATGACTCCCGAGATACCGAGTTCTAAATCATATCCGACTTTTATAACGAACTAAAAAATTATAGTTTAGCAAACTTAATAAAACAATAACGGTACAGTCGATTGTGTTGACTGTACCGCTTTTCATCTGTAATATTTATTCGTCGTTGTTATCCTGAAACTGGTCTGATGTTATATTTGCGGTTGCGCCCACCGACTCCTGCGGATAAACCTTTTCTTTTTCCACAGTTGCATTAAGTGCATTGTCGGGCTTTTTATCGGGCCACTTTGTATAAATCAGCTTGAGCAGAATGGGAGTTGCAAGCGATGAAACGATAATCAGAATGATTACGGGAGTGAAGAACTCGGGCGACATAAGTCCCGTATCCAGTCCCTTTTTGGCTACAATCAGTCCGACCTCTCCCCTGTTCATCATACCTACGCCGATTTTCAGCGAGTCGGTTGTGTTGAATCTGCAAAGCCTTGCTGTTCCGCCGCAGCCTACAACCTTTGTTACAAGCGCAACGGCAACGAGCGCAATTGAAAACCACAGCATAGACATATCAAAATTATCAAAGCTTGTCTGAAGTCCGATACTTGCAAAGAAAACAGGACCGAAAATCATATAGGAGCTTACGTCCATTTTTCTTTCAATATAGTGCGAATCCTTGATGTTGCAGAGGATAATACCTGCAACATATGCGCCTGTAATGTCGGCAATACCGAAAAATTCTTCTGCGCAATACGCACACGCAAAGCAGAGCGCAAGTCCGAAAATCGGGATTCTTCTTGAATGGGGCCAGCGCTTGTCGAGCCACTTGAACAGAAAGTACAAAGCAAAACCAAGCACAATTGCAAGCGCAAAGAAAATAACAATATTAATGCAAACGCTGAGCGGCTGAACCTTCGGGTCTTTAAAACCGATTACAACGGTAAGCAGAACAATTCCGATTACGTCGTCAATAACTGCCGCTGAAAGAATTGTTGTAGCCACCTTGCCTTTAAGGTGTCCCATTTCTTTAAGTGCCTGAATGGTTATGCTAACCGAGGTTGCGGCGAGAATTGTGCCGACAAAAACAGCCTCAAGCATCTGCATACCCGGTTCACCAAAGCCGAACGCAAGGTAAATTGCCGCACCGCCGAGGATTGACACAACAACGCCCGCCAGCGCAATCATAAACGATACAAAGCCTGTTTTCACAAGCTCCTTCAAATCTGTTCCCAGACCTGCCGCAAACATCAGCAGTACAACGCCGATTTCAGCCATTCCGGCAATAAAATTATCGTACTGAACGAAGTTAAGCAGGCACGGTCCCACGATAAGTCCTGCAATAATCTCGCCGACAACCTGCGGTCCGTGAAGCTTGCGCACAATAAGTCCGCAAAGCTTTGCAGCAATCAGAATTATGGCGAGGTTTTTTAAAATCTCAAGCGTTTCCACAAACTACACCTCATTCTTTAAATTACATTTTAAACCATTAATATTTTAGCACGAAACAGACAAAATTCAACTTAAAGAAATGCCATTTGACAATTTCTATGTATTCACCAAAACGCTTTATTTTTGATAAAAAAATCTATTAATAAATAAAACAGCCAAAATGCTCACAAAGCGATTTCGGCTGTTTTATAACAAAATATCAGGTTTTTAAGCGACTCGGCATTTTTATTTTTGCTGCAAGCTTGCCAACTGCAAAGATAAGCAGGATTTCGGGTATGCACTTAAATCCTACGCTGATAAATCTTGCCGACAAAAGTGCAGGATAAGAAGAATCCGCCAGAATAATATTAAGCCAGTAAGCCGCAAGGAAGGTTTCTACCAAAAGCGTGTTTGTTACCCAAGCAATGATAGTTCTGGGGAGAGAAATGTTATTCTTGTAAAAAGCAAATCCGTAGATAAGTCCGGTAAGGAGTCCGCTTATGGTAAAGCCGGGGAAATAGCCGCCTGCTGTCGGGAACAAAAAGAACGAGATTATGTCGCCCAACGCTCCGACAAGACCGGCAGGAATCGGACCGAACATTACGCCCGCAACGGCTATCGGCAAAAATGCACCGCTGAGCTTTACGCTGTTGCCGAACACGGGCAGAGTTGCATTTGCAAATAAGCCGAGCACAACTCTGAGTGCAAGGAGCATTGCGATTGCGGCAAGCGAATAGACGTTCTTAAGCTCGCCGAGTGAACCTGTGAGTTTTTTTACTGTTGACATTTAAAATACCTCCTGAAAACTCGATGTTGCTTCAGGAAATATAAAAAGGCGGACAGAAAACTGCCCGCCTTGAAACGTCCCAAAGTAACAGCGGGATGCGAAATCTGCACCGCAGAGGTTTCCCTCTTTCGTTTCTGCGGCAACTCCCCGTCCGCAGAACACTTCACGCACAAATTTCTACTCTGTGAATATTACAAACATTGTGTTTGCTCTTAAATTATATCACTCATATCAGATTTGTCAATATAAATTTAAAACACACCGTTAATAATGAGAATTACAAGCACGCAGGTAAGGATAATAATTCCTGCAACAACGACTGCGCCGATGATTGAATTTTTCTTGCTTTTCTCCTCAAACGTCTGTTTCGGAATGAGGTTAGCTTTTTGCAAGGCTTCAATTGCAAATCTGAAAATAAACAGTGCAATTCCGCCGTTAAGTCCTGCCTTAATCAGATTAAACGGAACGAATACGGGAAGTAACATTTCTACGATTGCCTCTCTCGGAATACCCTGATAAATCGGAGTGAGAATGTAGTTCCACAGCAACATTGCAACCGTCATAAGTACTGCGCCGATGATGATTCCGACAATTGCGCCCGACGTTGTCTTTTTCTTTTTATAGACAAATGACGCAGGGCATACAAGGCAGATTGTCGCAAGCACGTTCATAATACAGCCGATAGGTCCTGTTGTGCTGAACGTCACCATTTCGACAAGGCAGATTACAACCGACATAATAAGTCCCGACAATGGTCCGAAAATGTATGCGCCGATAAGGATAATTGCGCTCTTGAACTCCAAATCAAGGTACGGTGCGGCAGGAATAATCGGAATTCTGCACACAAGCACAACAACGTAAGCCATAGCGGCAATCAGAGCCATGATTACCATTTTCTTTACTCTGTACGAGCTTTCGGCAGGGTTAACTACCTTTGTTTGTTTTTCTTTTGTGTTTACCATAAAAATCCTCCTAAACATATTTGTTTTCAGGCGTATAATAACCGCCCCTGCAAATCGGCTGTCAAGGAAAATAAAAAAGCTCCGCAGTATCTGCGAAGCTTTCCGATAAAACAACTCAAGATGTTCCGCAACATAAAACTGCGAAACAAAAGCTGATTCTTCTCGTATCCGGACTTTAACCGTCGGTGTCTGAATTTCACAGACTCGGCAAGCATTGCTTGTTCGCGGACTATAACCGCCGGTGGAGAATTTCACTCCGCCCCGAAGACAACCGTTAATATTATTATATATCGTATTTTATATTTGTCAACTCTTTTTTGACCGCTAAAAAGTCGGCGATAAGCAAAAAGTTGTTTAAGAATTTTTAAGGTTTGTCGCCTTTGAAACGTTTCTCTTTTTCGGCTTTTCGGGCTTGACTGTCTTGCCCTTGTATTTACGAGCCGCTTTTGACGCTTTTTTAAGGTCATCGTCAAAGTATTCAAAAAGACTTTCGAATTCTTCATTTGAAAGGCTGTTTAAAATTACAACCGTAATGATTGAGCGTGTGTCAACGTCGCCGTTGCCGTACTGCAAATTAAACACGCCTGCAAACTTTTCAAGCTCAGGCTTTGACGCTCTTTTGATATATGCTGCAACCTTGGGAGCAATATGCTCCTTTGCAAAGGTTGCACCACGGAACGGGAAGTAGCAATCTTCTTCGTTCTTGATTTCATCTCTTAATTCAGGGAAATATGTTACAAAACGCTTTGCAAGGAATTTCGGCGTAGCTGTTCCGTCGTCGTCCTTCTTCTTTTTCTGCTTGACCTGCTTTGCACGCTTTATTGCAACTGCACCCGAAACGCCCTCTACAAAGTCGTTTGCAATACTCTCAGCGTCCTTCTGCTCTGCAAATTCATCGTCATAAAGCCACGTTGCAAGAGTTTTCCACTCATTGTCGGGACCGTCCTCTGTCATTGTGCAGGAACGGAGCACCATCTGCTGTTTATCCTTGAAGTACACAACAGAATATGCGAGATTCTGACTTGTAAAAAGTGCAACAAGTTCGTTTTCGTTATCAGTTGCTACCTTCTGCTTTGTATAGCCTGTCTTGACAAGCTCTGCCTCAACTTTGCCTACTATTAAATCAAATGCCTTTTTATATTCCAACGTAATCTTCCTCTCGGATTAGTCTGTACTTAGCCATTATACAATTAATTATAGCATTTGTCAAAGGTTTTGACTAATAAATAAATTGATTTTGACTTGCAACAATCGACTTAATATGTTATTATTTAATTTGTATATATCAACACAAAGAAGGTTATAATATGTCATCCCGAAACGCAATCGGAGTTTTTGACTCCGGACTCGGCGGACTGAGCGCAGTCAAGGAGTTTCTGCACGTTCTTCCGAACGAAAAAATCATATATTTCGGCGATACGGGCAGAGTCCCCTACGGCAACCGAAGCCGTGACACAATTAAAAAATATGCATTTCAGGATACGTCATTCCTGCTTGAAAACAACGTAAAAATGGTTGTTGCCGCCTGCGGTACGGTAAGCTCCGTTGCAGGGGACGAGCTTGAAAAAAAGCTCTCTGTTCCCTATACAGGCGTTGTAAACCCAACCGCCTTTACCGCCGCACACAAGACGAAAAACGGCAAAATCGGAATTATCGGCACAGCCGCAACAATCGGAAGCCACAGTTACAAATTAAGGCTTGAAAAGCTGAATCCGGATTTCAAGGTTTATGAGCAGGCTTGTTCGCTGTTTGTACCGCTTGTAGAAAGCGGAATAATCTGCCGTGACGACCAGATTGTACGCCTTGTTGTAAGACGTTATCTTTCAGAGCTTAAGGACGAGGGAATTGACACGTTGATTTTAGGCTGTACGCACTATCCGCTTTTGAGGGACGCAATTTCCGACTTTATGGGCGAGGGCGTTACACTTGTTGACTCGGGATACGAAACGGCTGTTTATGCCGCTAAAATTTTAAAGGAACAGAATCTTCTCAACGACGACTGCGCGCAGAAGAACCCCGAATTCTACGTCAGCGACACACCCGACGGCTTTGAAAGCGTTGCAGGACTTTTCCTCGGACGTGATATGGAGCACAGGGTTACGCAGATTGACATTGAGCAATATTAAATAATGGGTAAAAAATATGGCTGATAAGGAAAAATATCTGATTTCAATAATTGGAGAACAAACGCTTGACGGTGAAACGGACAAGGTTGAGGTGCTCACCTCGGGCAATTATATGATGAAAAAAAATCACTGCTACATCGGCTACAAGGAGTATGACGAGGAAAATCCGAACAACCACTCCGACAACCTCATCAAGGTCGAGGATGACATCGTCACTATCATTAGAAAGGGCGAAACACAGTCACGCCTTATGCTTGAAAAGGGCAAACGTCATCAGTGCCTTTACCAGACGATTGCAGGCGATTTGATGATTGGCGTTTTTACAAAGACTATGAAAAATACGCTTAATGAAAAGGGCGGCACGCTTGAAGTAAGCTACACGCTCGACTTCAACACCGACCTCGTAAGCGAAAACAGATTTAAAATAACGGTAGAAGAAAAAAACAACAGGAATGAGGATTAAAATGGACACTTACGCAAAAGCGGTCAATATGCTTAAAAAGGCAATTACAAACGCAATTAACAAGGCAATCGAGAACGGAGAGCTTCCTCAGGCAGAGCTTCCGCAGTTTATAATTGAAACTCCTGCCGACAGGACTCACGGCGACTTTGCAACAAACGCCGCAATGGCAGGCGCAAAATCTTTCAGAATGCCGCCGTTTAAAATTGCGCAGGCTATAACGGCTAACCTTGACCTTGAGGGTACAATGTGCGAACGCTTTGAAACGGCAGGACCGGGATTTATCAACTTCTTTCTCGGAACAGAGTTTTATTCAAACGTAATAAGAGAAATTCAGAGCGACCCCGAAAATTACGGCAGAAGCGAGTATGGCGCAGACGAAAAGGTAATGGTTGAATTCGTTTCGGCAAACCCGACAGGTCCTATGCATATGGGCAACGCAAGGGGCGGTGCGCTCGGCGACTGTCTTGCCGCTGTACTTGACAAAGCAGGCTACAACGTGTGGCGTGAGTTCTACGTTAACGACGCAGGCAATCAGATTGAAAAATTCGGCTGTTCGCTTGAGGCTCGTTATCTTCAGATTTTCAAGGGCGATGAAATTGAATTTCCCGAGGACGGCTATCAGGGTGCTGACATCACAGAGCTTGCTCAGGAATATGCTGACCTCAACGGCGACAGCCTTGTAAATGTATCAAGCGAGGAGCGCAAAAGCGCACTTGTCGGCTTTGCACTTCCGAAGAATATCAAGAAGATGCAGGACGATATGGCAAAGTACAAAATCTTCTACGACAAGTGGTTCTTCGAAAGCGAGCTTCACAAGAGCGGCGCAGTAAAGGCTGTTGTTGATTTGCTTACAGAAAAGGGCCTGACATATGAAAAAGAGGGCGCAATCTGGTACAAAAATAAGCAGGTGCTTACCGAAAAGCTTTTAAAAGAGGGCAAGAGTCAAAAGTACATTGACAACCTTGAATTAAAGGACGACGTGCTTATCCGTCAGAACGGCAACCCCACCTACTTTACGGCTGACATTGCGTATCACAAGAATAAATTTGACAGAGGTTTTACAACGCTTATTGACGTGTGGGGTGCCGACCACCACGGACACGTTATGAGAATGAAGGGTGCAATGGACGCTATCGGCTATGACGGCGACAAGCTTGACGTTGTGCTTATGCAGCTTGTAAAGCTTGTAAGAAACGGCGAGCTTGTAAGAATGAGCAAGCGTACGGGCAAGGCTATTCAGCTCGGAGATTTGCTTGACGAGGTGCCCGTTGACAGCGCAAGATTCCTGTTCAACACAAGAGAGGCTAACACACAGATGGACTTTGACCTCGACCTTGCTGTAAGTCAGGACAACCAGAATCCCGTTTACTACGTTCAGTATGCACACGCAAGAATTTGCAGTATCTTCAAGTCGCTTGCAAAGGACGGAATCAACCCCCGTGAGTGCAGTGCAGATGAGCTTGCTCTGCTGACTGCTCCCGAAGAACGTGAGCTTATCAATCACCTTGCTTCATATACAAGCGAGATTATCAGTGCCGCAAAAGACTATGACCCCACAAAGATTACACGCTACGTAACCCAGCTTGCAACGCTGTTCCACAAGTTCTACAACGCCTGCCGTGTAAAAGGCGAGGACGAAGGGCTTATGCAGGCAAGGCTTGCGCTCTGCGACTGCGTAAGGGCGGTAATTAAAAACGTACTGACAATGTTTAACATAAGCTGTCCCGAGAGTATGTAAGTCGAGTGCTCGACACGCAGATTTGGCAGACAGGTTGATATTTATCAAAACTTCTTTGCCCGACTGTATACAAGGAATATACTAAAAAATGAAAAATCCAAGACGACTAAACGAAAGTGACGACCAATACAGGGCATATATACTTGACAAGCTTGTTATGATTCTGAAGATTTTCGCATTGTTCGGTATTGTAGGCGAAATTGCGATGATTATTAATCTGATAATCAACGGCTTCGGTGAATTTGACCTCGGTAAGTTGCTTATTTATATACTCCCTGCTTTTGTCTTTATTTGCAGTGTACTGATATTGAAAAAGCTGAAAAATCTTGATAAATAATCAAACAATGTATAATAAAACTTTATATGCAAAAAATAAAACCACCTCATTACAAAGGTGGTTTTATTTATGAGTAAAAAGTCAGATAAAAAACACGAACAATATCCCATTGAGCTTCCGTCACGCAACAGCGAAACAAAGCGTTCGCCGATTATTGACGTTGTTAACAACGAAACCTATCCGCTTGAATTCGGCAACTCACGTCATCAAAGCGGCGTTCACATTGACTCGTTCAACAGCGTTGCCGAGGTTGTCGCTACCGAAATAGAACCTGATACGGCAGGGCAAACCACTCACGGACAGTAAAAACGGGAAGATAGAGAATTGAAGTGTCGGAGTTCACCGCTCCGACATTTTCTTCTATTCCGAGCTGATTCATAATTATACGCACCCTGAGCTGGTGATAAAAGTCGGTTGCAATCGCAAGGTCGGAGTTAAGATTGTTGTCCTCTATCACCTGCAACGAATTTTTGATATTTTCTGTGGTGTTGGTGGACTTGTCCTCCATATAAAGTCTGTTTTCGTCAATTCCACGCTTTGTTAAAGTATCGTACATACACTGAGCCTCGCTTGTCGGCTCGTCACTTCCCTGTCCGCCAGAAAGCACTGCGTTTGCACTCTCGTGTTCTTCAAGATACCTCTGCGCTCCGCCTATTCTTCCGCTTAAAACAGCCGACGGCCCCCAAGGCTTTACCTGTGCGCCGAGCACAACTACCGTTGCATTTTCCGTAGGAGTCTGCAACGCCGCCCACGTCATAAGCGACGTTACAACCGTGCCGTAAACTGCAAATATAATAAAGCAGACGTTTACAAAACGGTAGAGAAATTTTGTGAATTTATGACGGCAGAAAAATTTTCTTATAGCCCTGTGAATCGGTGCAACGCTCACGCAGAAAATCCACACGCAGAGCGCCGTTCCCGTAATATTTCCGATATTTATTATTCCCTGTCCCATAGGTGCAACCAAAAAAGCCGCAAGAATTACTGCAAGTATTGCAAAGATACTGCGTATAATGGTAAAGATAATTTTTTTCATAGGCTTTCTCCTTTCAACAATAGTGTTTTCATCTAATAATAACTTGATTTTATTCTACCATACATAACCAATGATTTCCACACTTTTGTCGGATATTGTTGCATTTTATTTTTAATGGTGGTATCATATAGTTAGATTAAACTAACTTTATAAAGAGGTAATTTTATGAAAACTCTTGACGATTTAAAGCTCGGTCAGACAGGCGTTGTTTCACGCCTTGGCTCGTCGGGCGCACTTCGCAGGCGTATAATTGATATGGGAATCACACCGGGAGCTACGGTGAAAAAGCTGAAAACTGCACCGTTCGGCGACCCGATTGTCATAATTGTGAGAGGGTATGAGCTCAGCCTGCGTGTAAGCGAAGCAAAAGAAATTTTCCTTGAGGATTGATATATATGGAAAGTAATCAGGATAAAAACAAAACGATTAACGTTGTGCTTGCCGGCAACCCGAACTGCGGCAAGACAACGCTTTTTAACCAGCTTACGGGGAGCAAACAGTACGTCGGCAACTGGCCGGGCGTTACTGTTGAAAAAAAGTCGGGCAAGGTGAAAAACTCGCTCGGTCGGGATATTGAGGTTGTTGATTTGCCGGGAATTTACTCGCTTTCGCCCTACACGCCCGAGGAGATTGTAACACGAAACTGCCTTTTGAACGACGACCCCGACGTTATAATCGACATAATCGACGCAACGAATCTTGAGCGCAATCTCTACCTCACAACTCAGCTTGCAGAGCTTGCAAGGCCGATTGTAATTGCGCTGAATATGTGCGATTTGCTCGAAAAAAACGGCGACAAAATCGACATTCCTTTTCTTGAAAAACAGCTTGGAATACCGATTGTGCCGATTTCGGCAAGCAAAAATACGGGTATCGATAAGCTTGTAGAAAAGGTAGCAGAACTTTACGACAATGGAAAATATGTTCCCGTAAAGAACATTTATTCTTACGAGGTTGACAGAATCCTGCGTGAAATTGAGGATGCACTTGAGGACATAAAGCAGCACAGCTACCACAGAAAACGCTGGACGGCTGTAAAGCTTTTTGAGGGCGACAAGGTAACGTGGAATCACTACAACTTTACCGACAAGCAGAAGGAGCACATCAACCTGCACGTTGACGAAATTCACACCTCAAAAAATGTTGACCGTGAGATGATTATTGCCGACGAACGGTACAAATACATATGCTCGATTACGCAAAAGGCGGTTACACGAAAACGGCCTGCCGACTATTTAAGCGTATCGGACAAAATCGACAAGGTTGTCACAAACAGATTTTTTGCACTGCCGTTCTTCCTGCTCGTTATGCTTATGGTATTTGCAGTCACCTTCGGCACCCCCGGAACGCTTTTGCGTGACGGCGCAACTTACCTTATAACCGATGTGCTTGGCGGAGGACTTGAGTCACTCCTCGTTTCGGTGAACGCATCGGCATGGGCGCAAAGCCTTGTTATTGACGGAATAATCGCAGGCGTCGGCTCGGTAATCTCATTCTTGCCGCAGATTATGCTGTTGTTTACCCTGTTGTCCCTGCTTGAGGACAGCGGATATATGTCACGAGCGGCGTTTATTATGGATAAACTTTTGCGGTACATAGGACTTTCGGGCAGAGCGTTTGTGCCTATGCTTATGGGCTTTGGCTGTACCGTTCCCGCAGTGCTTGCAACAAGAACGCTTGAAAATCAAAAGGACAAACGGCTTACAATCTTAATCACGCCGTTTATGTCCTGCTCGGCAAAAATGCCCGTTTATCTGCTGTTTATCTCGTACTTTTTCCCAGACTGCGGGCCGCTTGTTATTTTCGGAATTTACATTCTCGGAATGGTCGTTGCTGTGCTTACGGCTCTGCTGTTTAAAAACACAATCTTAAAGGGAAAAAATGCACCGTTTGTTATGGAGCTTCCGCCCTATCGTATGCCCTCGCCAAAGAGCCTCTGGCTTCACGTCTGGGACAGACTCAAGGACTTCCTCGTAAGAGCAGGAACCGTGCTTTTGGGAGCGTCAATTCTTATCTGGTTCTTGCAAAGTTTCAACTTCTCAATGCAAATGGTTTCACCTGACGAAAGTATGCTCGCCTCAATCGGCAAGTTCATCGCACCCGTATTTTCAATCTGCGGCTTTGGCGACTGGAGAGCTTCTGTATCGCTCGTTACGGGCATTGCCGCAAAGGAAAGCGTTGCATCAACTCTTGCTGTGCTCTACCCCGGAGCAAGCCTTGCAAGCGCATTTACTCCGCTTTCGGCTTTCTCGTTCCTCGTTTTCGTTCTGCTCTACACACCGTGCGTTGCGGCACTTTCGGCAATTCACAAGGAAATGGGCAGTGCAAAATGGACGGCTGTAACGGTTGTTTATCAGATTTTCGTTGCGTGGCTTGCATCTGCGCTCGTTTACCAGATTGGCACACTTATTATGAACATAGGAATGATGTAAATGATTTTCGGAATTCCGATTGCCGACATAATTATCGGCATAATTGCAGTGCTCCTTGTGGGGCTTTGCATATACTCAATTTTCAGAAAAAAGAAAAAGTGCTGCACAAAATGCAGTGGTTGTCCGTACTCGGGCAAGTGCGGCAGTCACTGCGATTTCGGTGAAAAGTAAAGTTACAAATCAGGTGGATTTTATGAAAATAATCACAAAGAGATTTATTCCTTCTTTGCTTTGCATAGTTACTTTATCCGCTGTTTTGTGCGGATGCGGTGAAAGCAGTTCAGTTACCGAAAATCCTATATCAAAAGCTAAAGAAACTATCAGCGTACAAACGACGCTGGATCTTTCAGCCGAGCCTTTTATAGCTGACAGCTCTGAGTACAATATTGACCTTACGGCAGAATATAACGAAGATGAAAACACCGTTGACACAACCCTCACAAACAACACGGGCGACCTGTATATTTTTCAGGACAGTACGCATTACTTTTACAAGCAAAACGGCGACAGCTGGGAAGATGTAACATTCATCTACGAGGATAGGTATTCAAGTGAGGCTATCTCACCGAAGAAAGGTGAAAATATTTACACCTATTCATTTTATGCATATCCTTACGCAAGAGCGCTCAGTTCAATTGATGTAAGTCAGGCGAAAAAAACAAAGTATTTTACTCCCGGAAATTATAAAGTCGCTGTTAAAGTAAGCGTTTGCGAGCCGTTGGAATATGATGAAATAAACAACGACGGCAAGACGGAAACAATTCCTCTTTATGACAAAAACTTAGTTACGTTTCTGAAAGAGGCTTATTTTACGGTTGAATAAATACATAAAAAATTACGGCTGTTTCACCCTTTGGTAAAACAGCCGTTTTGTTATTTTACTTACGTAATAATTATGTGTTATCGTTCTTGTAGTCGAACTCGTGGTACATATTTTCAAGCGTTGAAAGTGCACTGATAAACGGTGTTTCAACCGAGCCTTCAAAGGTAGTTTCCTTCTTGCTCTTGAGCACTTCCATAGCCGACTTGTCGGGAACATTGATTGTACCTGCGCCTGCAACGCAGCCGCCGGGGCAAGCCATTCCCTCAAGCAGATAGCCGTCGTACTTTCCTGCCTTTGCCATTCTCAACAGCTTTGCACACTCGTCAAGTCCCTGTGCGTTGGCAACCTTTACCTCACGTTCGGGGTCGAGCTTTGAAATAGCGTTTACAACTGCCTTTGCAACGCCGCCGCTTACTGCAAAACCTCTGCCGTCGGCACTTGAGAATGAAAGCTTTTCATCATCCTCGGAAAGTGTTGCAAAATCAACCTCTTTAGCCGAGAACATACCTGCTACTTCTTCAAAGGTGAGTACAAAGTCGATATCGCTTCGGATACTTCTGCGGCTTGCTTCAAGCTTTTTTGCGGCGCAAGGTCCGATAAACACTACCTTACAACCGGGATTCTGTTTTTTTGTAAGTCTGCCCGTAAGCACCATGGGTGTGAGCGCCATTGAAATATTTGATGCAATTGTCGGGAAGTTCTTTTTAGCCATCATACTCCACGCAGGACAGCACGAAGTAGCCATAAACGGCTGTTTTGCGGGAACCTCCTCCATAAAGTCCTTTGCCTCCTCAACAGTACAAAGGTCTGCGCCGACTGCAACCTCGACAACGTCTGCAAAACCGAGAGCCTTGAAAGCGTTGCGGATTTTGTTTGACGGAAGTCCGGCAAACTGACCTGCAACAGCAGGAGCAACAGCCGCATAAACGGGAGTATCGCTCTGAATAGCCTTAATTGTCTGGAAAATCTGGCTTTTGTCAACAATTGCGCTGAAAGGACAGCTTACAAGGCACATACCGCAGGAAACGCACTTATCGTAGTCAATTTCTGCTCTACCGTGCTCGTCGCTGTGGATAGCCTTCATTCCGCAGGCGGCGGCACATGGACGCTCCTGCTTGATAATAGCGTTATACGGGCAGGCGCTTTTGCACTTTCCGCACTTGATACATTTTTCATCGTCAATTACCGACTTGCCATGCTGAATAGAAATTGCGCCCTTTGGGCAGACCTCGGTGCAGGGGTGTTCAAGACAGCCCTGACAGCCGTCGCTGACAAACACACGCTTTTCGGGGCAGCTGTGGCAGGCAAATTTTATGATATTGATGAGCGGAGGAGCGTAGAATTTTTCGTCAACCATACTTTCCTCAACGCCTGTTGAAATGGGAGCCTGCTCCGAAGCGGAAAGCAGAGGAAGTCCCATTGCAAGACGGAGTCTTTCGCCTACGATTGCTCTTTCAAGGAAGATGCTCTCACGATATGTAGAAATCTCGCCCGGGATAATCTTGTAGGGCAATGTTTCAAACTTTGAATAGTCGCCGCCCTCATATGCAAAGCGAGCAACTTCGGTGAATATCTGGTGGCGGATTTTTGTTTTTGACGAATAAAGTCCTCTCATCGTACTCATCCTTTCGCTGTATTTAATCTTTGTGGATTTTTTAACAATCTTGTTCATATAAGATTATACAACAGCTTTTTGTCAAATTCAACAGATATTTTGCCCCCGTTTTAAAATTCACACCTTATTCTAAAACTATTATGACAAGCCGCTATATTTGTTGTCTTTTCACAAATATAAATGGCTGAAATTAGCGGTTGTGACAATAAAAGTAAAGCAAAAATAATACAGCTACCGATTTTTGTTAACCAAACTAAATCTTAAGTGTCTTTTCAATGAGCTGAATTGTTGTGTTAAAATTTGAGTGTGCCGCCAAAACAAAAGCTGCGTTGGCAACCAAAAATATAATAATCGGAACAAATATTTTTGTCATATCAAAAATTGCAAAGCATATCGTAAGCAACAGAATAACAAAATAAAAAAGCAAAATAAAAATCAGAGTTTCGTGAGATAATCTAAGCTTTGCAACTATTTCGGCGTTGCCGTCATTTGTATCCCGAAAATTGCCCTCTGCAACCGTTCTGAAAACCTCTCTCGGACCGCTTAAAGCAATTTTAATCTTAAACCCGTTATCGGTAATTGTTCCGATAAAATCGTAATTCTTTTTGTCGCCGCAATACGGATATGTGTTTTCTTTTAAAAGCTGTCTGGCGAAATGTGATGATGATTTAAAATTTAAAACCAACATTTTACTGTAGAGCATAATTATCTCTCCTCAAGAAAGGCAATTAATATTTCACACTCGTTTTTATTTATCATAATTTGATTTTAGCATACGCATATATTGCCGTCAAGATTTATACTAATTCATAATAGAAATTAGACCGCAAAGATTGGCTGCTTTTTATTAGGTATTAGTATTATAATGATTACTTGAATTAAAAAGATTATATGTTGACTTTTGCAATAAATTGTTCTATTATATACTTGAAATGTAATATTCATATTAACACAATAAGGAGTGATTTTATGAAATGTCCCAACTGCGGTTATAACTGCGACGACAAATACTGCGCAATGTGTGGCACAAAAATGCCGGAACAGCCGGTGAATACAAATCCGAATCCATATGAAAACTCACCCGTGAGCAATAATCATTTTCAGCCCGATAACACAAATCAGCCGAATAATGCTGACTTTAATGCTGACTTTAATGCAGACTTTGGCAATACAAATCCATACAATCAGCCTCAAGCGCCGGAAAATAATACAAATACATACAAACAACCACAAATGCCTATAAACAATACAAATTCGTATCAGAATGATTTTCAAGGCGGTGCTCCGAATATGCCGCAGGGCGGAATGCCTGTTCCTCCTGCATATCCTGCACCCCCTCAGTACAGCAATGCACCGAAAAAGAAAAGCAAGGCTCTTCCGATTGTAATAACCTGCCTTATTGCCGCTGTCATTGTGGCAGGCGCAGTTATCAGCGTTTATTCAGCCTGCACATATAATCAGTCAATCATCACCGATTTGTTCGGGGATAATTCGGATAATTACGATGACTACTACATTGACGACGAATACTATCCCGATACAGAATATATAGAGGACGTTGAAACTCACAAAATCGGCGAAACAAAGGAACTTCCCGACTGCAAGGTCACGCTTTCAAAAGTTGAAAAAGACAAGTCGGCAGAAGAAAACAAAACAGGCAACAGCCGTACAAAATTTGTATTTGAGATTGAAAACACAACCGATGAATATATCACGCTTACCTATGTATATTGCGACGCAACGGATGCCGACAGTAACACTTCGCTCTACTGGCTGTCGAACAATCTTCAAAACGACGATATCTATTCCGACTATATTGTCCTTGAACCGAACGAAAAGAAAGAGATTATCTTTGAATATTCCGTACCGAATGACGTTGATAAAATCTGGCTTGATTTAAGCTTTTACGGTAACGGAAATGAATACGACTACAACGGAACTTTTGTAGCCGAATAACCATATAACAAAAATTTAAACCGCAGAGTGCTCTGATTAACGCACCCTGCGGTTTTTATTTGTAAATTTTATTCCGAAAAATTGATTTCTATAGTCAGATGCAGAGGAAATTCAAGGTTTATCCTCTCTGTTACAATCTTTTTCTGCTCCTGCGAAAGCGTATCGTTTATGTTGACCGTCAGCTTAAAGCTTGTCGGTTGCTCGACAAACGAAAAATCCGTCAGGCCGCAGCTCCTCAGAATATCTGAAAAAGCGTCGGGAGTACATTTTCCGCCCATATACTGCTCCTGCAATTCGAGCATTTCTCTTCGTTTTTCGGTTGAATACTCCGCTCGCTCCTTACCGAGGAATTTTTCTCTGCGCACAATGCCGTAATCCTCTGCCGTTTCGATAAAATACTCCTTTGTCATAGCGTCGAGATTTTCAAAAAGGCTGTCAATTCCTTCGGCACAGGCAGTAAGCTCCTTTGAAATATTTGAGTTTTCGTCAATGCTGTAAATTCCGACAGAATTCAGCTTTTCTTTCATTGAATCGTAACTGCTCATTATACCACCGTAATTTCCGCAGTTCCTGCTTTAAAGCGCTGTGAAGCTGAAAGCGTCTTGTTCTGCATACCCGTATCGTATTCATAGTTTTCAACGCAGTCAGTTTCTATCAGCGCCTTGCCCAGTGCCGAAAGATAGAACTTGCCGCCAATCGGGATTGAGTTGATATATTTTTCAAATGCAGTTTTGCAAGCATTTGTAACTTCGGTCTCCGAATAGCCGTTTTTGGCAGTGATTGTTACTATAATGTCATAGCTTACTGCCACTGCGTTATACACCCTGACGTCGACATTAAGCTCACGTTCCTTGTTCACAATTGACTGAAGCTTTGCAATCGCAGTGCTGTCTGCATCTCCGTCGCTTGAACAAACATAAAGGTTTACCGTACCCGAACCTCTCACCCTCGCAACAGCCGACGCTTTTGCAATGCCTTCAACAGTTAATGCGAGTTTTTCGTAATACGCCTTGTTTGTTCCGTTCGACTGATTAATAAATGTACTTCTTATGCGTTCACGCAGTTCGCTGTCGGTTTCTTCGTTCTCACCGCCTGTAAAAGCATATGGATTTCTGACCGTTTCAATCTCAGTCGGAACGCTTACTCCTACGGTAGCCTTATCTTTTTTTATATTTCCTGCTCGTCCTGCATTTATCGCCTCGGCATAAACGCTTACAAGCGTGTTTCCTGCGGTGATTTCTCCCTCCTCGGTTGTGCAGAATCTAATCGGGGAACTGTCGTCGGTAGCCACAACTGTTCCGAGCGGAATAATAATATTGTGGTCAACAGATTGCGAAATGCTGAAAATAATCTCTCCCTGTGCCTTTAATGCCTTTTTGCGCTCAAGTCCACGCTGTTTTGCAATGTAATCAAGGTACTCACAGCTTGCCGTGTCGGCAAACATCTGAGTTTTCAGCCATTCAAAATTAACCTGAGCGTTGTAAATTTCGCCTGCAAGCACCTTAAGTCTGATTGCAATATCGCTTTTTTCGTCAATTTCAGTTTCGCTCTCCTGCTCATATCTGCTTTTCATTCTCTGATAAATTTCGCTATATGTTTCCGTATAAATGCACCTCCGTATATCGGCTTTCGCCGTCTATTGTAACAGTAAGCTTAATTATGTCGCCGTACTCCAGAACGACTGCTTTTGTATCTTCAAATTGTGCAAGAGCCTCGTTGATTATCAGCTCTGCATTTTCCTTTGCAAGGTCGCTTTCTGCGTCAATGTTTCTTATGTCCGAGCCTGTTTCTCTGTCGTAAATAAATCCTCCGAGCCTTGCTCCGATACAGATTTGAGCACGCTGAAAAAGCGCGTCCTTATCGGAAATCATTTCATATCTGCCCGTGCTGTCAACAACTGCGTCACCGTCTTTGATTTTTACGTCCGTCATACTGTAAGCTCCTGTCCGTTCACAAGCACCCTGCCGTCGTTTTTGAGGACAATTGACGCTCCGCCCTTTGAGTAGAGCATAAGCTCGCCCTCCTGAAGTTGTGAGCTGTTTGCAATCACGCCGAGTCCGACTTCGCCGTCGTCAAGCGGAAGCACGACAGCACGTTCACCCGTCGGCGGAACGCTTATAATTCCGTAGGGAAAGCAGGATTTAAGCCTTTTGTGCTCGCCCGAAGAAACAACCGCAGTGCCGTCCTTGTCATTTTTATTTACATTTCCTTTCACCGCACTCGGTGAAGTAAGGGAATTTTTTGTTATGTAATTCATCAGCCACATCAGAATCTCTCCTTTCCAAGTGTAACCGTAGTTTTTTCACCGTCGGTTCCGACTGAATATCTTATTTTTCTTACGGTCAGATTTTCAATTCTGCCGAACATTTCATCATCCAGAACAGCACTTCTGCCTATACTTTCAATCAGACAGCCGACACATTCAAGTGCAATTGAATAGCTGTCGCTGTTGCTTTTTCTGATAATATTGTCGGCAGTCTGAATGGTGGTCTTGTCCGCAGTTGCGTTTACATACCGCACACGCTCAATACCGTCACAATCGGGATTTTCATTTTTTATGTTTCCGCCGTATGTGCCCGACTCGGTAAGCTTGAGCCTGACCTCAGAAATCAGCTTAAATCGTCTTTTGCTTTCTCTAATTGAGGTGTACTCAACTCCGCTTTTGCCGAAAAATATCGTTTCACCGGTTTCAAAGCCTTTAAAATACGCCTTGCCCTCTCCCGTAATTCTCGGCTCTGCACCGTAGCGATTAATGCAGAAATTTCTGAAAACCTGCCAGTGAGTCATACCCTTGTCAATTTTAAGAGTACCGAAAAACGGAACGTCGTCTGCATTATATTCCGTCAGACCGAACGGCTTTAAATGCCTGCTGAAAATAAAATCCGCCGAGGGATTAATGTACGTCAGAGGCTCTGCCTCGTTGTCAAGCAGGAATGCAGACGGACTTCTAGCCGTAATTTTCGTAATTGCTCCGTCAGTGCTTTTTATGCCGATAATCTCGTCAATCTGTCCTTTAAAAACCGTTTTTTCATCAAGAAATGCCGTAATATAATCTGCGTTTTCGCTTATTTTTTCATCATACGGAATTGTGATTGTCAAATCATCGGCAGGCACTTCAACGTCAGCGTTAAGAATAACCGTCAGCACATTGTCAAGGTAATTTTCTGTTTTGTCAGAGTATGTAATCAAGAATTTCAGCACAGCCTTATCACCCTTCCGTCAAGTACAATATCGGGACGTTTTACGCTCGGATTAAGTCTTACAAGCGTATCAATCGGCACTTTGAATTTATAGGAAATATCCCACATACATTCTCCCTCTTTGGCTGTATAATTTTCCGTCTTGTCCTGCTGTTTTTTCTCCATAACCTCTCTGAATACAAATCTGTATTCGAGCACGTCGGGCTTTGGCTCACCTTTGATTTTTAGGCTTTCAAACACAGCGTAAACAGGCGTTATTTTCGGTATTGCAAGCACACCTTGTCCGCCCTGTCTGAAAAGCGAAAGAAGTCTGTCAAACTGTTCAAGGCAGTCGTTTCCGTACAGCTCGCCCGTTCCGCTGATTATCATATTTTTTCTGCCCATATTCTGTATGTACGAAGTGCCGTTCGGCGAGCTAAGCTCCTTTACGCTTTTGTCGCACTCAAAGACAATCTCCTTTGGATTGTGGTGCCACTGCACTCCCTTGAATCTCATCGGTACAAGCTTCATCTTAGTCTTGCCTCCTCTTCCTCAACAAGCCTTGTGCTGTATCTTCTGCTCTCCTGTTCAAGCAGTTCGCTCATATTTTCAACGTCAACGCCCTGCGTGTATTTTTCGGCAGTGTTAAGCAGAGCCTGGTTAATTTCCGTCATATTTCTCTCCTCTCACGTGCAGTAATTTTTACCGTATATTCAACTGCGTTCTTTGCGCTTATATTCGCAGTAACGCCTGTTACAAAGCAGTCGGTGTAGGTGACAATCTTTTTAGTGTTGAAAATTTCAAGGCGGTCAAAGCTCTGCCCCTGTAAAAAGTCAAGCTTGCCTGCGTTATTCATAACAAGCTCAATATTGTATCTTTTGCCCGTTATTCTTTTAACGGGAACGTCGGTAAGAAACTGTGAAATATCGTAAAAAGTATTTTCAATATTGCACGTTACCTTTTTAACTCCGCCGATAATTTTACCGTTCAGCTTAATTGTAATATCGTCGCCCTTTTCAAATGCAAAATCAGTCACGCTATCCCTCCTCGCAAAGGCAGAATTCCATTTCGAAATGCACTGTGCGGTAAATTGCGTTCATATCTGCGTCAAATGCAATCGGAGAAGCGTCCGACTCAACAATAATCTTCTGACTGTCAGCCTTTTTAAGCCCCGTAAGCAGTTCGCTTACAATTTCCGACAGACCGCTGCCGTTCTCCGTTGCAGGAGCGTACACTCTGATTTCGACCTTAGCCGCATAGCTGTCGCCCTTGATTGTTGAAGAAAGATATCCCCCGATATAGCTTTTTGAAAGCGAGGTATCCGTAACCGACACAACCGCAAGCAGACCGCTTATCGGATTTTCAACATTGTGCGGACCGTACTCTCTTACAAACCTCACCGATTTCAATTCTTCGTTCAGCTTTAAAGCGGCAATAATTCGGTCAACCTGTTTCTCAATCTGATTCATAATCATCCTCCAGTGCTGTGCCGTAAGGCAGTAAAATTGCCCACACATAGACAGGGCGGTCATCTGCATAATATGTTTCGCATCTCTTAACAATATATTTTTGACAGTTCATTTCTATTACGGTTGTGTTTTCCGAAAGCTCGTGTTCGGGTGAGCCGATGTAAAGATATTTTTCACTTCTCTTGAATCCCAGATAGTGATACTGGCCTCCGACATACACCTTGTTTTTGTAGCGCAGAGGCTCAATAAACGCCTTTGTCTTTACTTTCTTTTCACCCTCTGCAATCGTAACACTGCAGCCGTATCTCTTTATTGTTTCTCCGACAGCCGTAATTATGCTCATCAAATCACCCTGCCGAACAAAAAGTCTTTTGTATCAATAAGCTCGCTGTATTTTTCCGAGTATTCCTTCCACAGCCTTTCACCCTTGTTCTCCCCGCTTTTGGGCGACGTGATTTGCACGTCGCCCGCAGTAAACGAGGTTATGTTTTCATCATTGCACAGGCTGTAGAGCTTAAGCGCATAAACTGCACTCAGCATTTCAAGCTTTCTTGTTTCGTTCTCGTCGGGATTTTCCTTGACCGTAATTGATTTCACATATTCACACGCATCATCAATAAGCGTTTTCCACTTGTAGATTTCGCTGTTGTCAAGTCCCGAAAGCAGGGCAAAACGTGAAGTCACATTTGCAATGTTCAAACAATCACCTCACTTAACAGGAAAGAGCCTTTGCCGATTCGGTAAAGATTTTTGAAAAGCCTGCCGTACAGGTGATAGCCGCACGTTCAAGCTGACGGTCAATGAGTTTGTCGTAGTCGGTCATAACGCCGCCTGCCTGCACCATTTCGAGAGCGCAGTTCTTGTCAAGACCGATGATTTTTCCGTCGGTCATTTCGGGGGCGTGAAGAAGTGTTGCACCAAGCGGTGTAATCATCTTGCCTGTGCCCTGAAAGTCAAGTCCTGCGTTTGAGTCCTGCATCTGAGGAAGTGCAAGAATTTTCTGCATTTCGGCAGTGGGCGCAAGGATTGTGTTGAGTTCATAGGGCGAAAGTGACGACCAGAGCTTTAAAATGTCGCTGTATTCAACACTTCCGCTTGTACCTGCGCTGATAACCTCAGCCGCATTTGAGTTGCCGTCGCCGTTTAAAAGAACGTCGATTGCGTCCTTGAGCTGTGCTCTTGCAATATATGCGCCAATCTGGTTAAGTGTTACCGTAAAGAGGTCAAGGCGCTGGAATCTTAACGCCTCGTAGGACGCAACAAGCATTCTGCCTCTCTTGTGGAGCTTAACAAGGTTTTCCCTTGTCTTGACAACGGTCTGCGGAATTGTTGCTCCCTCGCCGACAATCTTAAGAGTTTTGTCGTCTTCTGTCGGCGCAGACACAATACTGCGGTAGTCCATACCGTCAATGTCCGTAACCGTTGCAACAAGATTCGGAAGAATGTCTGCACGCTCCATACCCTGTCTTACTGCTCTGCTCACGTATTCAGGGAAAAGAGCCGCTGAGTTTGAAGTCTGGAAGAACTTTTCAACGCAGTCGCTGCCCTTGCCGCTTACCTTGATGTCAAAACGCTTTAACTGACGTGAAAATGCATCAAGCCCCTCAAGCGAAGTGCCCTCGTAGTTTTCCGACGGGTCAAGCTTTTCAAGCACGTCGGTAAGACTGCCCTTGCCCTGATACATACCTTTTTCAATTGTGATATTTTCAAAATTTGCCATTATATTTTCCCCCTTAAATTAAAGAATAATTCCTGCGTCTGTAGTTGTTGAGTCAACTACAAGCAACGCTCTGCCGCTGTCACTTGCGGCTACTTTTCCGCTTGCTCCTGCCGCAACTTTTGTATAACCGAGCGCAAGCTTTGCAGACGTATTTACTCTTGCATATCCCGAAAGCTGAACGGTTGCGTAGCCGTCACGAACTCCCAGGCAGATTCCGCAGAACAAGTCGCCCGAGGCGCATTTTGCCACCGTACCGTCTGCGCTGATTTTTACAGGCACGCCTGTTTCGGTAAGCGCACTGTCTGCAATAAAGGTTGCCACGTTTTCGCCGTAGCCGTTAAAATTTACATTCATATTATTTTCCTCCGTTAAATTCTGAACTGACCGTTTAAAACGGTGTTGTTTTTATTTTTTTCGCTGTAAAGCTGCGGAACAGCAGTCAGCATTTCGTTTTTCTTTTTCTCAAAGGCTGTCTTGAACTCCTTGAGCTGTGCAACTGTCATTGTCTTTGCAACGCTCTCCATTGTTTCTCTTGAAATTTCGGGCTGAACCGATGCCGACAATCTCAGCACGTCGCTTGTAAGGCTGTCACGGTAAAAAACTCCGTCCTTTGCCGACTGCTTGAGCGTGTCAATGTATGACAAAAGCTTTCTGCTTTCATCCCCCGACAGGCTCGCACTGCCTGTTTCAAGCTTTTTTAAAATACTTTCCATATCTATTTTTTCTCCTTTTTTATAAGCCGACTTTGTAACTCCTGCCGCCTTCTGCGACGGCACGGCTACAAAGCTCCATTCGTAGGCGTCGTACGGGTTGATAAGCTCGCCGCAGCATATTTTTGAGCCGTAAGTTTCTCCCTTTCTGTGAGGGCAGGTGTCTGATCTTTCTCCGCAGATACTGCACAAAACCTCCTCAACCGCACAGCCTACGCTGACCTCCTTAATAATTCCGCTGTCAAGCGCAAGAATGATGTCGCTGTTTTTATCGCTGACGGGCAGATATGCCCTTGCCTTGAGCCTGAAATAATCATCTCCCGTTGCTGTTTTTCTGCCGTCAACGGCTTCAACAGAACAGGCAAAAATTCTTGCCGTCTGATTTTTCGCAGTCGGATTGTGGTCAAAAATTCCCGTCTTGCCGACAAAGAGCTTTTCAAGCGCAAACAGCGATTCAACGGTAAATCTCTCGCCATCACGGTCAATGTCATTGTCGCAGAGCACGACGGAAAAAACATAGACCTCGTCCTTTGAAAGCTGTCTGCGTGTGTACTTGTTAATCAGCGCAAGCTCCTCGTCGGTAACGGTGTTCTGCTCGCTGTCCTGAACAGAGCCGATGACAGCCTCCTTTTTAAGTCCTTTTTTACTCATCAATTACCTCCGTTTCATTACTCATTTCAATCTGCCTTGCACGTGCATTGTTGTACCTTGCCTGCGAAAGCTCAAGAGTGTCCTGAAGATTAATGTCGTCCCACTCAATTTCAAATCCGCAGTTAAATCCGCAAAGCCTTAAATGCATCGTAACTATCTTTGAAATAACAGGCTCTACAACCGCCCTGTAATATTCAAGCTCGCTTGTAAGAATGTCTGCCTGCTGTTCGCTCATTCTCTCTGTGCTCGACCACGAAAGTCCAAGCAGAAACGGCGGTATGCCGAGCTTTGCAAGTATCTGCTCGAGTATGCTCCTTACGGGAATTTCGCAGTCGGGCATCTGGCTTTCCGCACCGATTACCTTTACGCTGACGTCGCCCACCGACACAAAGTCGCACACACTGTCGCTTCGCATTGCCTTTTTCCACTCGTCGGCAATCTGCCTTGCGCTTTCTTCGCTGAAAGTACCGTTTGAGTCGGGATTGTATGTAACCGCAAAGCGCACATCGCCGATTCTCTCCCAGTTTGTCTTAATCGACTTGAAAATTCTGAGCAGAATTGAGCTTACAAACGGAAGTCCGCTTAAAATTGACGTTCCGTGAACCGTACCCGGCTTTGGGTTGAGCAAGGTTGCAAGCACAAGCTGTCTGTTCTTAACAGGGGCTGGCTCGCCCGAACTGTTACAGCACACCACCAAGTCAAGCGGTGATTTATCCGCCCTGATTTCAACGTCATCAAGGCTTGCGTTGTAGAGTGCGCATATTCCGCTGCCATCAGCATACGGTATCATCTCGCCGACTGCTTCGCCGTAGGTTAAAAGCGAGTCAAGATAGCTGTAGATAAAATTGTTCATACCGGTTGACGAGCCGTTAATTCTCACGTTTTTTATGAAATCGTCGGCCGTTTTCTGACAAACCTTACTTTCCGTCTTAATCTGAAATCTGCCGATAAGCCGCACGATTTTCCACAAGGCGGCGTCAATAATCGGCACAGCCTCACGCAGTGACGAATAAAGCTCACGCTCTGCCCTGCCCCCCGTTTCGTATTTCTGAAACAGTTCAAAACCTGTCTGCCTGTCCTTCGGGACGGTCTGTACGGGCAGGGAGTCGTTCTTGCTTTCCCTGCGATTTTTTCTGCCAAACTTCAAAGCTTTCTATTCCTCCTGTCTTTCGGCGGCGATAACAAACATACCTCTGCCGCCGTCAATCACCGTTGTGACAAAATATCTTATGTCGTCCATAGCGTGGTCGTTTTCCTTTACGGGCAAATCGTCGGCTTTTCTGCTGTCCCAGCGGTAAAGCGAAAATTCACGCTTTGACGCCTTGCAGTTTCTGCAAATCTTGATACTGCCGTCCTTTAATGCCTGCGACACCCTGCGTATTCCGTTCACAACATTGTTCTGTGCAGGCGTTACCCTGAATTTTCCGTGACGGCGGATAACCTCAGTAAAGCTTGCCGCCGACGGGTCAACAACCACCTGCGAAATTTTCCTGTCGCCCGCAAGGGCGCAAAGTCCCTTGTAGTGCTCCTCGTCGGTTTTCTGAAATCCCTCTGTGCGTGAATTGAAGTAGTATTCGTCAATCCTGTACCACACACCGCCCTGCTTGCCCCATAAGCCGAATGACGCGGGATTTACCGTTCCGTAGTCGCACGAAATTGCATACTTCTGAAATTCACCCTTGGGAACGTCGCAGTACATTTCTTCGTCAGCCATAAACGGATAAACGGCTCCGTGAACAGCAACCCATCTGCCCCTGACAAATCTTTCGTAAAATACGCCCGAATAAAGATTTTCGTACCTCTGCTTTACTTCATCTGAAAGCGAGGGATTGTCGTCCATAGTAAAGTGCAGATAGAGCGCATTTTTGTCCTTTGCCTTTTTAATCCACTCCGTATAAAACCAGTGTTCGGGATATTCGGGGTTGCAATTAAACCAGAATTTCGAGCCTGTAACCGAACACCTCGCCATAGCCTGCTCAACAAACGAGCGAGGCATAAGCGCAACCTCGTCAAACATAACGCCCGAAAGCGTCATACCCTGAATGAGCGATGCGGAGGATTCGTCTTTACCTCCGAAAAGGTAGAACCTGTTTTTTCTCCCTCTGTAGCTTACGTTGAGAATATTGTGCGTGATTTTTTCGTCACACGCAAAACCGAGCGAGCGCAAAAGCGGAATTACGGGAGTAACCATATTTCTCCGCAGAGAACGGATTGTCTTGCCGCAGAGAGCAAAGTCCGAGTTGCCGCCGAAATAAAAGCTCCAGATAATGAATGACAGCACCATACAGAACGTCTTGCCGCTTCGCACCGCACCGTCGCAGATTATTGCGTCGAAGTTACGGTACTCTGAGCTTTTGCTCCACCACGAAAGCACCCTGAGCTGTTTTTGTGAAAAAGGTTTAATCTTCAGCCCTATCACTTCCGACGGACTTTGCGCCCTCATCTATTGCGTCAAAAAGGCTCTGAACGCCGTTTTCTTCCTCCTGCTTGCTTTCAAGCTTTTCAAGCGCCTTGAGCCTGTCGAAAAACTTGATTTCCATTGAGCCGTCCTTCGGTCTTTTAATCTCCGACACAAGGAACAAATCCATTTCGCTCAAATCCGCACGTGACGGATTTTCCATATAAAGCAGTGAAACCGCATCAGAGATATTGCCGAAAGCCAGCCGCTGATAACCGACCGATGCCATATTTGCAAGCGACTTTTCACGCTGACGTGCAAGTGTTTCAATCTCGTCTGCAATCTCCTTTCGGCAAAGCAGTTTTTCACCTGCCTGCTCGGGATTTTTCGACCAGCCTGCACGCTGAGCCGCAAGCGAGGAACTTCCTGTATTTAAAAAGCAACTGCAAAACTCCCTCTCACGGCTTGTAAGTTTTTTCTCTATTTTTGTCACCTCCGTTTTTTGAGAAAGCAATATAAACTGACAATTATTAATTGTTAATTAAATTTGCCTCTCAATTACCCTTGTAAAAAATAAAAAAATTGCATATTTTAATGCAATTTTCCAAAAATAATTTTGAATATTTTAAATTTTTTCGAAAATCGGAGGTAAAAATGCTTACTTCAAGCTACAAAAACAACCTTACGGAAATAAAAAACGCCCTGCGAAGTGACAAAAGCTTTGACCTCGTAGAGCGTGACCTGTTTATCGGCGGCAGAAACGCCGCAATGTTTTTTGTTGACGGCTTTTTAAAGGACGACATAGCGGAGAAAATCCTCGAATATTTCTATAAAAATCTGAAGGAAGAAAACTTTTCCTCTCCCGAACACTTTTCAAAAAGTGCAGTTCCCTATGTTGAAGTGGAGGTTTCCTCCGACGTAAAGAAAATCTGTACCGACGTGTTAAGCGGAATTTCCGCTTTGATTGTAGAGGGTTTTAACAAGGCGATTCTGCTTGACACACGAACATACCCCCAGCGTGAAACGGGCGAGCCCGACAACGACAAGGTACTGCGTGGCAGTCACGACGGCTTTGTTGAAACGCTTATTTTGAATACCGCTCTTATCCGCCGCAGAATACGTGACACCGACTTGACCGTTCAGGCGTTTAAAATCGGTAGTCGTTCGCAAACCGACGTAGCCGTTCTGTATATGGAATCAAAGGTGGATAAAAAATTCTTAAAGGAGCTTACAAAAAGGCTCAATTCAATAAAAACGCCCTCGCTTACTATGAATCAGCAAAGTCTGATTGAGGCGCTTTACAAACGAGTGTGGTACAATCCGTTCCCGAAGGTAAAGCACACAGAACGCCCCGACACCGCCGCATCAGCCGTACTTGAGGGCAACATTGTAATTCTCGTTGACAACGCACCCTCGGCTCTGCTTATGCCCACATCAATTTTTGACGTGCTTGAGGAGGCGGACGATTATTACTTTTCGCCTGTAGTGGGAACATACCTCAAACTTTCACGTTACTTTATTACAATCCTGTCGGTTTTCATAACTCCCTTGTGGTTGCTTGCGTTGCAGAATCCGCAATTCTGTCCCGACTTTCTGAAATTCATTCTGCTTGACGAGGTGCAGAATATACCCGTTTTCTGGCAGTTAATATTAATGGAAATCGGCATTGACGGCTTGCGCCTCGCCGCACTTAACACGCCCAACTCGCTTACAACGCCGCTTAGCATAATCGGAGCAATAGCGCTGAGCGAATTCGCCGTAGAGTCGGGCTGGGTATGTATGGAGGCAATCCTCTATATGGCACTGGTAACGGTTGCAAACTACACTCAGCCGAACTACGAGCTCGGCTACAGCCTGAAATTCTGCCGAGTGCTGTTGCTTGTTCTGACGTATATTTTCAATATATGGGGCTTTATTGCGGCGTTTGTAATCAATCTTCTTTTAATCTGCTTCAACAGAACGCTGTCGGGTAAAAGCTACCTTTATCCGCTCATTCCGTTCAACGCAGGCGAATTCTTACGCAAAATTGTTCGTGTAAGGAGCAGATAATTACAGCAAAAATTTTTCAGGGAAACACTGATTAAATCGTTTGTGCATATTGCGTAGTCAGATTTTTCGTCAGGTTGGACAAATAAACCGCAGTAATGCTGACGCATTACGAGGATTTTTTGGGCAAGCTGACGGAAAATATGCAAGCAAGATGTGCAAACAGCTTTCAGCGTGATTTATTCAGTGTTTCCCTAGCTTTCATCATCAGATCGGCGCAGAAGTTTGTTGCGGATTTAAAAGTATAGTCAAACTCGCCTGCCCATGTTTTGACCTTTCCGTTAAAACCCTGTTTGAATCTGTATACTCCGTAATTGCGGTGTGTTTCGTCATACCAGTACGGCACACCGCAAAAATCGTACACCCGTCTGCCCCTGTCTGAGGCATACCTTATCATATTCCACTGCATAAGGTAGTTCGGCATAAGGCTGCGCAGATTGTCCGACGAACAGCCGTAAACATAGCTTACGGTGTCGGCGTAATCGATAAACAGCGCACCCGACAGCGGTATTTCATCGTAATAGCACATACACAGACCTGCGCCCTCCCCGAACGCATCTAGGATTTTTGCAAAATACTCCTTTGTCCTCATATCAAAGCCGTCACGACGTGACGTCTGTTTCATAAGCGTGTCAAAATCGTCAAGCGCCTCTTTTCCGCAAAATTTACATTCAACGCCCTTTCTCTGAGCAAGTCTTATGTTGTACCTCCACTTCGGCTTAAACGACTGAAAAATCTCCTCTGCCGTTCTGCCGTTAAGCTCAATTCTGTAGTTTTCTCTGCACTGCGTGTTCTCATACCCTACCTTTTCGCCGTGATAAGCAAAGCCGAGCGACTTTAGATTTGCAATAGCCTCAAAGTCGTTTTCATCAATCAGCGGGTCGATTTTCAGCGTATACGCCCTGTGCTTTTTCGCAATCAGCTTTATCTGCTCAAAAATAAGCCTGAGCGCATTTCTGTCGTGAAAGTCGCAGACAGGACCTCTCGGTGCATAAAGCATAGAGGTTTTGAGAAACGGAATTTTCTTAATAAGAATCAGCATTGTGCCGACCGTATTTCCGTCTTTATCCTTTGCAACTATATATTCACTGTTCCAGTTATCCTTAACCTCAGTCCAGCACGATGACTGCGTAAAGCTTCCGTTTATATGCTCCGAGCAGAAATGCTCGTATTCATTCATATCCATAAAACAAGCCTCCCGTAAATTGTGTTTCCTTAATTATACGGAAGGCTTGTTTCACATTTCATTCAAAGTTGTATAAAATTTGTATCTTTTATTCCTCTGTCGTAACATCACCAAAATCGCTTTTAATATTTCGCATTTCGTAATAATCAACACCTAAAACATTAAATGCAAAGTAATCCGGCTGTATATTTATATACTTCGAAACGCTGTTATCGTTCACGTCCCAGCCGCAATATTCGTTCAAACCGTTTACAATATCGGGCAAAAGAATATTATAGTCGTCGTTTGCATCATAATACGGATTTTCGTCATTGTCGTAGTCATAATTCGGTATCTCGCCGTTTGCCAGAATATTCAGCTGATACACCTTGTCGGTTTTGCGGTCAAAAACTATCTGAGCCTCGGTAAAATTATTGCCGTAAAATACAACATTCATAAGCCTTGCCGAAACGGGAACGCCGTCTACTGCGCCGCTAACTATAACCGTTTCATAAAGCGCAGGCTTTTTTTCGCTGTCATTCATAATCAAATCAATCGCCGAAACTGCGTAATCGGACTCCTTAAGCGACTCTTTAAGCGGCTGTAAAGCTCCGTAAACAAGCTGAAACAGCGTAAAATCCGAAACGTCCTCGTTGTCGTCAATCCAGATTGCATTTCCCGATTGTATCAAATCGTTAAGCTGTTTAATCGAAGTTGTGCTTCCTGCATCTGTATTTATAGCCAGCTTTTCGGGCACTGCCTCGGTTTTCTTTGAATCGTTCACCCTGTAATAAAAGTACGGCAATGCAACAATTGAAAAGGTAATTACAACCGAAAGCAAGGTGCATAAAGCATATTTAATTTTAGTTTTCATTGCTTTCCTCCTTTTCAGTTGTCGAAATTGCTACGTCAAAGCGCACCGTTGTTCCGACATTTTCTTCACTTTCTATTGTCAGTATTGAGTTGTGCAATCGTGCAATCTCGTTGCAAAGGGCAAGTCCGAGTCCTGCACCTCCCATTTTTCGTGAGCGTGACTTGTCAACCATATAAAACGGCTGAGTAATTTTTTCAAGCTCGTCTGTCGGTATACCCCTGCCGCAGTCGGACACGGAAAAGCCGTATCTGTCACCGTCAATTTTTCCGAGGAGTGAAATCTCCTGACCCTCTTTCGAAGCCTTGCAGGCGTTGTCAATAAGATTATATAAAAGTGTTTTCAGAAGTGACGATTCAGCAAAAATGAATGCTTTTTCGTATTTTATATGGAGCCTTACTCCGTATTTTTTAAGCAGGAACGCAACACTTCCCCTTAACTCCTTTATCAGATGTTCAGTGTTAATGTCGGCGCATTTTATGTCGCTGTTTTCCATCACGATAATTTCAAGAAGATTTGCCGAGAGTTTTTCAAGCCTTTTGCCCTCTCTGTAAATGTAATCGGCACATTCTCTGCGTTTTTCAGCGTCAAGCTCATAGGTTCTGAGCATATCAGCGTAGCCGATAACCGAGGTCAGCGGAGTTTTCAGTTCATGGGTAAAGTTTGCAACAAAATCGTCCCTGTCCTGTGCCGCCTTTTTCAGCTTATCGGTGTAGCTTTCAATGTTTTCCACCATTGTGTTAAAGCTCTCTGAAAGCTCCCGCACTTCTCCCGTGCTTGACATTTCAACTCTCTTTGAAAAATTGCCTTCTGCAATTTCCTTTGCCGCATCGGAAAGCCTTACAAGCGGTCTTGTCAGAAATTTTGAAAAAATCACGAGCACAAGTGACGAAACCATAGCCACAATCAAAAGAATAATTCGGAAAATCCCGCAATAATTATCGCGGTTTGAATAAATCTCGCTTATGTCGGTAAGCGTTTCAACAAACAAATCACGCCCCGAGATTGAAATATGACTTACCGCCTGAAACCAGTGTCTGTCCTTGCTTTGCACAACTCGGTGAGAATGCATATTTTTTTCAATTGCCGTAATAAAAGTAATGTCGTCAAACTCGGTAAGCTGTGTCGCATTGCCGATTTTCACATTTGTATCAGCCGAACTCCCCGAAACCTGCTGTAAAAAGTTGTTGATAATGTAGTCAAGGGAATTTTCGCCATAACCCATTGTGTCAGCGTTTGCACAGGTTGCATACAGCGAAAGCGTTATGTAGCTGTTGTTGTCGGCAAGGGTGCTCGTCTTTTCCTCAAGAGTGCTTGTAAACACAGCATTTATCAGCAAAAATCCGCCCACACCGAAGGAAACGATTATCATAATGAATGAAACGAAAAATATCTTCCACGCAAATTTCAACTATTTTCCTCCTCAATGTATCTGTAACCGACCTTGTATACCGACTGAATACTGTCCTTGATTCCAAGCTTTTTCCTCAGCCTTTGAATATGCAAATCAACCGTTCTCGTGTCGCCCATATACGGCTCGTGCCACACCTGCTCATAAATTGTTTCACGGTACAGCGCAATGTTTTTATTCTTTACAAACAACAGCAAAAGCTCGTATTCCTTTAAGGTAAGCTCCACAACCTCACCGTTTTTCCTGACGATGCGAGAGCTTGTGTCAATTGTGATATCGCCCGACTTAATAATCTGCGCCGCCTTGTTATACCTGCGAAGTACTGTTTCAACTCTCGCCTGCAATTCCGCAACGTCAAAAGGCTTTGTTATGTAATCGTCAGCACCGAGCTTTAAGCCTCTGACCTTGTCATCAACACTGTTTTTAGCCGTAATAAAAATTACGGGAGTGTTGTAATTTTCAATATATTCAATAAGCTCAAACCCGTCAATTTTCGGAAGCATTACGTCAAGCAGAATCAAATCATACCTGTTCTGCTCAATCATATCCGCACCCTTTTCTCCGTCGCCAGCCGTTTCGCAGATATAGCCGAGCGGTGAAAGTGCCATTGCAATCAAGTTTGAAATATGCTCCTCGTCCTCAACAATAAGTATTTTTGTCATTTCTTCACCCCCTGCTTTGAACAATTATTATACCATAAAATTGTATCATAGTTGTATGGAATACAAAAAAATCACTCGCATATAAATTTATAAAGCGGGTGATTTTTTGAAAAAGCAAGGAAAATTAGTTAAGCTTTTAAAAGCAGCAGTGTCGTTTGCACTGCTGCTTACGGCTGTTTTCTGCGTTTTTCGCCGACTGCCCGAATGTTTCACCACTGAAGATTCAGCTGTTCTTGCGGCGGCTTTTACGCTGACGGACGGGCAATATATTTCCGAAAACGATAATCAGGACGGAAAAAAGGAAAGTAAACAGAGTACTACCCAACCCACAACCGTTTCCGAAACCAAATCCGCTGAAAAATCGAGTGAAAAAGAACGTGACAAGTCGGGGTATTATGACTCCTTTGCAAAGCACGAGGGCGAAGAAAAATACAGCATAGAGGGGAAGAATATTTCCGGCGGTGCGACCAAGGTCAATAACTGCTACATAAAAAACAAAACGGGGCTCGACCTCGATTTTGAATCAATACTAAACGACAAGCTTACGTTCAGCGTAAAAAAGAACACAGATTCACCGCAGGTTTTGATATACCACACTCACACGAGCGAGGCGTATATTGACGAGGACGTAGACTACTTTTATGAAAGCTTTTATTCACGCACACAGAACAACGATTTTAACGTAGTCGCCGTCGGCGAGGCTATTGCAGACGTCCTTGAAAGCAAGGGCATTAAAACGCTTCACGACAAAACCGTTCACGACTCCACCTACAACGGCTCCTATGACAGGAGCGTTCAGACGGTGCAGAGCGATATGAAGGAATACAAGGACATAAAGGTTGTGCTGGACATTCACCGTGACGCACTCGGCACCGACGAATGCAAGGTAAAGCCTGTTTTTGAGTACAACGGCAAAAAGGGTGCTCAGATTATGATTTTGTCGGGTTGCGACACCGACGGAGAGAGAGGCTTTGAAAACTGGCAGAACAACCTGAATTTTGCCCTGAAAATTCAGAACACAGCCGAGAAAATGTACCCCGGAATGACACGCCCGATAAGCTTTGATTACTTTGCATACAACGAGTACGTCTGCGACGGCTCGCTGCTCATTGAAGTCGGCGCAGAGGCAAATTCAATTGACGAGGCGGTATATACGGGCGAGCTGCTCGGAAATGTTTTGTACGAGGTATTAAAATAAGAAAGGGCGACCGTATAAGCCGCCCGGAATCAGAATATTAGATTATACATTCAGTCCATTAAACCATAATTTAGCCGAGTGCCTCGGCACGCAAATCGGCGGTGTGCTATCACAGGCAAATCGAGTGGAAAAATCGGATATTCAGGTAAAAACGGTTGCCCGAATTATAAATTGATATATCGGTAACGTTTTGGGACGTCAAGGATGCCGTCCCCTACGGCAATACAGGAAACGTATAATTTTCAGTCGTACGGACACGGCGTACCGTGTCCGTAGTAACGATGAAACTTTACTGATTATATCATCACTATAGTAACAAACAAACTTTTCCGTAGGGGACGGGTTCCCACACGTCCCATTCACAAAAATTGCAACGCAATTTTTGTGTGGACACGGCACGCCGTGTCCCTACGTCAATGTTGCACTAAACTATAGGAATAAATATCTTAAAATACGACTGTAAACGTTGTTCCGTTTTCGTTGCTTTCTACTGTAACGCTTCCGCCGTGACGTTCGGTAATGTGCTTAACAATTGCAAGTCCGAGTCCCGTACCGCCTGTTTCCTTTGAACGGCTCTTGTCAACACGGTAAAAGCGTTCAAAAATTCTCTTGTGGTGCTTTTCGGGGATTCCGATTCCCGTATCGGACACCTTGATTATCGAGTTTTCACCCGTATCCTCAACCTTGATTTTAACCTTTCCGTTCGGTCGGTTGTATCTTATCGCATTGTCGCAGAGATTGTAGATAAGCTCGTAAAGCTGGTTACGGTTTCCGTTAATCACCGACTTTTCAGCCTCAACCGAAATTGTAACGTCGTGCTTTTCTGCATTTGAGCGCAAATCCTCGGCAACCTCATACGCAACTCCCGAAAGGTCAACGGGAGCAAATTCCTCCTCGGACAAACTCTCGTCAAGCTGAGAAAGCTTCATAATATCTCCGATAAGCGAAAGCAGTCTGCCCGACTCCTTGTGGATTTTTCCTGCAAATCCCTGAACGTCGTCGGGACGTGCAAGACCGCTTGCAATAATCTCTGCATAGCCCGAAATTGAAGTAAGCGGAGTTTTTAACTCGTGGGTAACGTTTGCGGTAAATTCACGGCGCATTTTCTCTGCCTTTTTCTTTGCCGAAACATCAATGATAATGCAGATAACACCGTTTTGCTTGTTGTTTGAGTAAACAGGGTTTGTAATAATCTGGAGCACCCTGCCGTTTATTGTCATATCTCCGCTCTTGCCCTCACCCTCAAGCGCACTGTCAACGCAGTCGATAACCGTTTCGTTTCGTGAGTAGGCAAGCAGGCTCTTTCCTACAGCTTCTCCGTTGTCGGCACCGATAAGCTTTGTTGCGGAGTTATTGCTCATCAGCACATTTTTATCCATATCAATCAGAATAAATCCCTCGGACATATTATCAATCAGCGTAGCAATTTTGTCCTTTTCAAGCTGTAGCTTGCGCATCTGCTTGCGGATTTCCTTTTGCTGATTGTTGATTGTTTCGGCAAGCGGAACAAGCTCCTCGTATGGAGTATTCTCAAGATTTTCCGACATATTCTCAATCGGCTCAATAATCTTTTTCGTAGCTCTCCTTGACAGAGCAATGCAGATTACAAAAACAATCAGAACGATAAAGATAATTACGGGCAGGATTTTCAGAAAAACGCTTATTATGCTTCCATAGGTTTTAGCCACTCGCAAAACGTTTCCGTCATCGGTCCTGATAGCATAGTAATATGTGTTGCTGTTGAGAGTTGAGGACATTCGGCTGCTTGAGCCTACGCCCTTTTCAAGTGCGTCCTGAAATTCGGGACGGTCATTATGATTTGGCAGAGAAGAAGAATCGCTTTCGCTGTCATAAAGCACGTTTCCGTCGGGGGCAATAAGCGTAATTCTCACATCTTCGTCTGCAATTACACTTTCAAGAGTTTTTACGTTGTCAATGTCATACGTTTTTGCAATAGTCTGCGCCAGCATAGTAAGGTCAGACGACTCCTGCTCTGAATACACAAACCAAAAAGCGGCTGTCATAAAAACAGCCGTGAGCAATATTGAAGCCGTTGCAACAACGGAAAATCTTTTGAGCAGTTTTTTGCGCAGTTTCATCTGATTACTCACCCGCCTTGTATCCGACGTTGCGGACGGTTTTTATAAGGTTTCCGCAGTTTCCGAGCTTCTGGCGCAGAGTAGTGATGTGCATATCAACCGTTCTGCTCTCGCCCTCAAAGTCGTAGCCCCAGACGTTGAGAATAATATTCTCACGTGTAAGCGCCATACCCTTGTTTTTGAGCAGATATTTCAAAAGCTCATATTCCTTATATGTAAGCGTACAGGGCTCGCCGTCGCTTGTTACGGTGTGCTTTGAATCGTCAAACACAATTCCGCCGAGCGTGATAACGTCAAGCTTGTTTTCAACAGAGCATCTTCTGAGTATAGCACGCACTCTGGAAATAAGCTCAAGCACCGAAAACGGCTTTGTAATGTAGTCGTCGGCGCCCATATCAAGTCCCTTGACCTTATCCATTTCACTGCCCTTTGCCGTAACAAGAATAACGGGAACAGATTTTGTTACTGCGTCCTGTCTTAGCTTTTCAAGCACCGAAAGCCCGTCAAAATCGGGGAGCATCACGTCAAGAATTACAAGCTGTGGTATCTGTGTAGTACAAGCCTTGAAAAAACTTTTGCTTTCAGCAAAGCTCTGCACCTCATATCCGCTGTTTTTCAGCGCATAGGTTTCAAGCTCTCTGATGTCGGTATCGTCTTCAACAATATAAATAAGCATTTTATTGACTCCTGTTTCGCTTTGTTGTCTATATTATACCACAGCCGCAAAAAATGTAAATAAGAGAAATTAATTAAGAGTGTAGTAGCAAGTAGCGGCGAACTGTGTTCGCCAAAATGTATAAATTGCGTTGCAATTTATACATAGGGACGTCTGGGAAGCCGTCCCCTACGGCGATACAGGAAACGTTTGTCTTTAATTTCGTAGGGGACGGGTTCCTACACGTCCCGAAACATTACCGATATATCAACACAAATTCAGCAAGCAAACTTATCCAAACAACACACATTATTACAAATTCGGAAATTTGCGTGTCGAGGCACTCGACCGACCGTTAATTCCGCATTCCGCATTCCGAATTAAACTCAAAGCTCTCTGCTTCCCGTAATCGAAAACGCAACCCACTCTGCAATGTTAACAGCGTGGTCGCCGATTCTTTCAAGGTACTTTGCAATCATCATCAAATCAATTGCCTCCTCGCCGAGCGCCTTGTCACGCTGAATTATCTCAACCGTTTCTTTCTTGACCTTGTCAAACAACTCGTCAATTACGTCGTCGCTTTTGCTGACTTTCTTTGCAAGTTCAAAGTCCTTCTTTACAAATGCATCAATTGCAAGCGTAACCATTTTTGACGCCTGAGTTGCCATTTCGTCAATATGCGTTACGTTAATAACGTTGTTTCTGCTTTTGATGTACTGAGAAACCTCGGCAATATCTATAGCCTGATCGCCGATTCTTTCAAGGTCGGTAATCATTTTGAGCGCAGAGGAAACCTCACGCAAATCGTTTGCAACAGGTGCCTGATGGAGCAAAAGTCTTATGCAGTGATTCTGAATTTTCCTCTCGGAGGTATTAATCAGTTCTTCCTGCTCTCTTGCCTTATCCAAAAGCTCACTGCTGTTGTTTGCAATAATTTCAACAGCATTTCTAATCGCACTCTCAACAAGAGTTCCCATTCCGATAAGCTGATTGTTAAGATTTGCAAGTTCAATGTCAAAGTATTCTCTCATTAGCCGAACCTTCCCGTAATGTATTCTTCAGTACGCTTATCCTGCGGAGATGAAAATACAGCGTCTGTGCTGTTGTACTCCACCATTTCGCCGAGCAGGAAAAACGCTGTGTTGTCGGAAATACGCAACGCCTGCTGCATATTGTGAGTAACCATAATTATTGTGTATTCTTCCTTGAGTTTAAGGCAAAGCTCCTCAATCTTACCCGTAGAAATCGGGTCAAGTGCAGAGGTTGCCTCATCCATAAGCAGAACCTCGGGCTTTACCGCAAGCGCTCTTGCAATGCAGAGTCGCTGCTGCTGACCGCCCGAAAGACCGAGCGCACTCTTTTTGAGTCGGTCTTTAAGCTCATCCCAGATTGCAGCGTCCCTTAGCGACTGCTCAACAATCTGGTCAAGCTCACTCTTTTTCTTGATTCCGTGAGTTCTCGGGCCGAAAGCGATATTGTCATACACGCTCATAGGGAACGGATTAGCCTTCTGAAAAACCATACCGACTCTTTTGCGCAGTACGTTAATATCCATATCGCCGTAAATGTCCGTTCCGTCAAGTCGTATATCGCCTGTAATCTTACAGCCCTCAACAAGGTCGTTCATTCTGTTGAGCGACTTGAGCAGAGTTGACTTTCCGCATCCCGACGGTCCGATAAAAGCAGTAATCTTATTTTTCGGCATATGCAAAGTCACGTCCTTAAGAGCGTGAAACTTGCCGTAATAAAGATTCATATTATCTATAGTAAACTTATCCATCTGTTAAGATTATCCTTTCTTATTTCCGAGCTTCTTTGCTATAAATGCCGAAAGAGTGTTGATTCCGAACACAAGCACAAGCAGAACAACAGCCGTTCCCCATGCCTGGTCGGTGTGAAGTCCCTCGTTTGTCAGGACATACATATGAACTGCAAGCGAACGTCCCGAATTGAAAAGTCCCGTAGCATAGCCTGTTGCAGAGCCGTAGGTATAAATCAGAGCCGCAGTCTCGCCGACAATTCTGCCGACTGCAAGAATAATGCCTGCAAGGATTCCGGGCATTGCGCTCGGAAGAATAATTCTTACAATCGTCCTCAGCTTTCCTGCACCCAAGCCGTAACTACCCTCTCTGTATGAGTCGGGAACGGTAAGAAGTGCCTCCTCGGTTGTACGCATAATAGTAGGCAGAACCATAATTGCAAGGGTAAACGCACCTGCAATCAATGAATAGCCCCAGTTAAGCGCATACACAAAGAACAGCATACCGAAAAGGCCGTAAACAATTGACGGGATTCCTGCAAGGGTTTCCGCCATTGTACGGATAACCTTTACCAGCTTATTGCCTTTTTTTGCATACTCGGCAAGGTAAATTGCCGCACCTATACCGAACGGAACGGCTATCAGAAGCGTAAGAAGTGTAAGCACAATTGTGTTGATGATTGACGGCATACACGAAACGTTGTCGCTGTCATACGTAAGTGCAAAAAGCTCGGGAGTAAGGTTGGGTATTCCGCGGACAAGCACATATACTATAATGAACACAAGAGCCGCCGCAGAAAGCACAGCCGCTAAAGCAACCAGCAAAAGCATAACAAGGGAGAGAGGTTTTCTTTTGTACGAAATCATACGCTGTTTGAAGGTTACTTTATTAATCGGCTTAATCTCGTCAATCACCGCCGAAGTATTATTATCAGCCATGCTTTTCACTCCTACTCTTTATAGCCTGCATTGAAAGCGTAATCAGCAGGATAAATACAAACAGCACAACGCCCGTTGCAATAAGCGCCTGACGGTGCAGACCTGTTGAATATCCCATTTCAAGCACGATATTTGCAGTCAGTGTTCTAAGTCCGTCGGTAAGCTTTGTGGGAATCTGAACCTGATTTCCTGCAATAAGCACAACCGCCATTGTTTCACCGAGTGCTCTGCCTATTCCGAGAACAACAGCCGCAAGTACGCCCGACTTTGACGCAGGAAGAATAGTCTTGAAAACGCTTCTTTCTTTTGTTGCTCCGAGTGCGAGCGCACCCTCAAAGTAGCTTTCGGGCACTGCTCTTATTGCCGACTCCGAAACGCCTATGATAGTAGGAAGAATCATAATGCCGAGTACGATTGACGCCGCAAGCCAGCTTGAGCCGAAGCCGCCGAAGTTGTCACGGATAAACGGTACTACTACCATAAGTCCGAAGAAACCGTAAACGATAGAGGGAATTCCTGCAAGCAATTCGGTTGCAGGCTTTAAGATTTTATATAAAGGCTTCGGACAGAATCTTGCAAGGAAAACTGCCGTAAGAATACCAATCGGAACGCCGATTACGATAGCTCCCGCTGTAACGTAAACGCTTGCCACAATCATATCAAATATGCCGTAACTTGCAGGAACGTTTGTCGGTGCCCACTTCTGACCGAAGATGAAATCAAAAAATCCGATTTCAGCCATCGCAGGCACACCGTTAATAAACAGGAAAACACAGATTACTGCAACCGCAGCAATGCTCGCAAGGGCAGTCAGGAAGAAAACTCCCTGCATAGCCCTTTCTCTGAACGTTTTCAGTCTCATTTAATTACGTCACTCCATACAGTTGTTTCGCCTGTGTAGATAGCCTTAATCTGGTCAACTGTGAGGTCGTCGCAGGTGTTTGCTGTGTTTACGATAATTGCGATACCGTCTTTAGCGATTGTAATTGACTTAAGTGAGCTTGCTTCCTCGTCCTTTAATTCACGTGAAGCCATACCGATGTCGCATGTGCCTTCCATTGCAGCCTGCATACCTGCTGATGAGTCTGAGGTCTGAATTTCAACCTTTGCATTTGTGTTAACTTTCTGATAAGCCTCTGCAAGCTTTTCCATTACGGGAGATACCGAAGAAGAACCTGCAACGCTGATTTTGCCCTCAGGCTTTTTGCCGCTGTAAGCCTCGTTCTCGGAAACCGAAACATAGCCCTCATTGGATACAACTGCCTGACCGTCGGAGCTTAATATGTAGTCAACAAAGTCCTGTGCAACCTCGCTCAACTCGCCCTTGTACGCAATGTTGAACGGACGGCTGATTACATAATCGCCTGATTTTACGTTTTCTGCTGTAGCCTCAACCGAGCCGACCTTAACAGCCTTTACGGTGTCGTTTAAAGAACCGAGTGAAATGTAACCGATTGCAGCGTCGTTGTCCTTTACGTTTGTGATAACTGCCTCTGTGCTGTTGATTGTAACAGCAGATGAAGTTGTGTTATCTGTCTTTGTGTCGCCGTCCTTTACAAGAACGCCTGTAAGCTCTGTGAAAGCGTCTCTTGTGCCTGAGCCTTCTTCTCTTGTAACAACAGCAATTGTTTTGCTTGTGTCAAATGCTGCGCTTTCAGCCGATGTTGCAGCTGCGCCTGATGTTTCTGATGAGTTTGATGATGAGTTTCCGCCGCAGCCTGCGAATGCTGTAACTGCAAGAGCGCTCATAACAGTGATTGCCGTAATTTTGCTTAATACCTTTTTCATTTTCTTTTCTCCTTAAAATAATGTTTTCAAACTTTATAAACCTTTTTAATGAAACGACCCCTGTGTCGTTCCTAAAGCAACACACCCGCCTACGGTGAGGGACAACACAGGGGTTGTTCCCTACAGATGAAAACGTTGCTGTTGCTTTCTGTACTTCATCGTACGACTATAGTTTATTTGCGTTTTGTAAAAAACAGAACGGCTCGATTGTAAAATAAAAGTAAAATAAAATATAGATTTTGTATTGAAATAAAGTATTTTACAAAATAGCGTGACAATGCATATTTTTTATGGTATAATACAACAAAAGCACGTTATCAATTTAAACCGATAAAATGTTTTGGAAATAAAAATACAATATATTGGAGGTCATAAAAATGGCAGAAAACAAAATCCCTTACAAAATCTACCTTGATGAAAAGGAAATCCCGTCACAGTGGTATAACGTAAGGGCAGATATGAAAAACAAGCCTGCTCCGCTCCTCAATCCTGCTACGCTTAAGCCGATGAAATCAGAGGAACTTTATCCCGTATTCTGCGAGGAGCTTGTTGCACAGGAACTTAACGACACCGACGCATACATTGACATTCCCGAGGAAATTCAGAATTTCTACAAGATGTACCGTCCCTCTCCGCTTATCCGTGCATACTTCCTTGAAAAGGCACTCGATACGCCTGCAAAAATCTACTACAAATTCGAAGGCAACAACACAAGCGGAAGCCACAAGCTCAACAGCGCAATTGCTCAGGCATATTACGCAAAGAAACAGGGCTTAAAGGGCGTTACAACCGAAACAGGCGCAGGTCAGTGGGGCACGGCTCTTTCAATGGCTTGCTCATACTTCGGACTTGACTGCAAGGTATTTATGGTAAAGGTTTCCTACGAACAGAAACCGTTCAGACGTGAGGTTATGAGAACCTACGGTGCAAGCGTTACTCCCTCTCCCTCAACAACAACAGAAATCGGCAAGAAGATTCTTGAGGCTCACCCCGGCACAACAGGCAGCCTTGGCTGTGCGATTTCCGAGGCAGTTGAAGCCGCAACAACAACCGAGGGCTATCGTTACGTTCTCGGCAGTGTTTTAAATCAGGTTCTTCTTCACCAGTCGGTTATCGGTCTTGAAGCAAAAGCTGCTCTTGACAAGTACGGCGTAAAGCCCGACATTATTATCGGCTGTGCAGGCGGCGGCTCAAACCTCGGCGGACTTATCTCTCCGTTTATGGGCGAAAAACTCAGAGGCGAGGCTGACTACAGAATAGTTGCAGTAGAGCCTGCTTCCTGTCCGAGCTTTACAAGAGGTAAGTTTGCTTACGACTTCTGCGACACAGGTATGGTATGTCCTCTTGCAAAGATGTATACACTCGGCAGTAACTTCATTCCCTCTGCAAACCACGCAGGCGGACTTCGCTACCACGGTATGAGCTCTACTCTTTCACAGCTCTACCACGACGGACTTATGGAAGCAACCTCTGTTGAGCAGACTTCCGTATTTGCCGCAGCAGAGCAGTTTGCAAGAGTTGAGGGTATTTTACCTGCTCCCGAAAGCAGTCACGCAATCAGAGTTGCAATCGACGAAGCGCTCAAGTGCAAGGAAACAGGCGAAGAAAAGACAATCCTCTTTGGTCTTACAGGCACAGGCTACTTTGATATGGTGGCTTATCAGAAGTTTAACGACGGCGAAATGACCGACTACATTCCCACAGACGAAGAACTTCAGAAGAGCTTTGACACACTTCCCAAGGTTGACTGATTTATATAATAATGCTGAAGGCAATACCGTACATTATAAGTGTTCGGTATTGCCTTTTTATTACAGAATCAGATTGACGCGTGTCGGCAAAAGGTCTTAGGCAGTTGTTTTAAGCCTACCTTTTTATAACTAATTCTATGAAATCAAAGATTGACCTAAAAACAAAATATTTTTAGCAATTGTATTGACGGCGTAAAAAATAAAGCGTATAATTTTTATAGTATAATATTGTTTTTATCTTTCCCATTTGGGAATTGATACGCCTCCCATTTGTCCTTAATTTCGGGATAGTCAAATCCGCCTTACCTTTCCCATACGGGGATTGATACTTTTGACGTTTTAGGATTTCAAGACCTTTTTCAAGCTTACCTTTCCCATTTGGAAATTGATACATATCTACATCTGAATCGGCATTGAGACACAATGTTATCATTTTACCTTTTCCATACGGGAGTAGATACATTTTACCGAATTCTGTTTAAGAATTTTTTATCGCTAATCTTACCTTTCCCATACGGGAATTGATACCTTAGTTGTAATAAGAATATGGGTTATAATAAGGCTAACCTTTCCCATACGGGAGCTTATTCAAATGCAAAAATCCCTGTTCATTTACGGACAGGGATTTTTTATGTGTTCTTAACTACTGATATGCAAAACTAAATACAAAACAAAAAGGCTGCCTTGCAAATGCAAAGCAGCCAAATTTTAAAATTTAAAGTGCGTTAATCGACTAAAAATTATTCGTTAATAGCGATAACTGCGCCTGAACCTACTGTTCTACCGCCTTCACGGATAGCGAAACGAAGACCAACTTCGATAGCGATA
>CACXFS010000064.1 GCA_902766885.1 uncultured Ruminococcus sp.
ATATCAATCTATAATTCGGGCAACCGTTTTTACCTAAATAACCGGCTTTTCCACTCGGTTTGCCCGTCGAGGCACTCGACAAATTATTGTTTAGCTTATTACATAAATCTAAAATCAGAGCAGATTAAAAGGGGTAATCCGCTTTGAAAATTATTCAGCTATTCTTTTATAAACTCATTTATGTTTCAAAAGGATGATTATCGAAACATTATTCTTGAACCTATATAACCTGAATTTGTGTTGTCTGTCGCATCTGCATCAATAAATGCTCTCATATGGAATATTCCTGCAAGACTAAAGTTATCATTTGCACCGCCGACAGCAAGATATCTCGCTGTCGCTGAGGTTTCTTTTGAAAACTGCATCCAAAAATCACCGTATGCCGATGTTGATGAAGCCCCGTTGCCAAGCTCTGACGGAAGCATAACAAGCGGATTTTCCGAATCATATATCATAGATTTTATACAAAGGTTTTTATTCAGGTTTTCAATACCGGAAAAACCTGAGGTTTGTACGGGGATTTCTGCATAAACCGTGTAACTTGTGCCGTCCGCTGTAGTGTAGGTAAATTGCTCTTGACTAAAGCTTGCGCCGCTCAGCACAGTCATTACGCTGCCGTATAGATTTTCCATACCCCTGTATTTAAATGATGATTTTCCGTCACCACGTTGATTTATGCCGGTGCAGTACTCAATTGAGTCAGTTTTTCCGCATTTTAGAGGAATGTTTGAGATTGCTGTTTTTCCTGCTTCTATATCGATGGGATTACCGGTAAAGGTAATCATTATTTCGTTTTCGTTTTCACTCAGCGACTCAATTTCACGATGATATTCAGCCGTGTTTTTGTATTCGCTCCAACCGCTGAAAATTGTTATACTGTCACCGACTGCAAGTCTTTCGGTAAGAGTGTTTAGTTTCAGTATGATAGTGTTTGTATTTTTTTCGGTGTTTGTTGCATAACCGCTTTTGTCGGAGTCGGCGTAAAAGTAAAAGTTTGCCGTATCTCCGCTGAATATCGATGAAGAATTAATGTTGCCTGTTTCAATTAAAAAAAGTTTTTGAAGGGCTGAATAGGTGACAAAATCAAGTTCAGTGTAGCCCTTTCCGTTGCCGGCGACCTTTTCCTGTGTATCTTTATACAACAGTTTAATAGCCGGGAAAGATTCCGAAGAACTTGTGAGCAAACCGCTTTTTTCGTCTATCGCAGACGGATATGCTGCAACATATATATGTTCAAGCTCACTGCCGTCTGTTCCGATAAAAGCAGGGTCAAGCTGATATCCTTCGTGCATAGTTCCGGAAATCATTATGCTTTCATATCCGTCTTCAACCGTACGTTTTGTGTAGAATTTCGGGATTTCAACCATAACATTGCCGTTAGAGCCGTCGTTCTTATAACCTTTCTCGTTTTCATATACTATAATTTTTTTGCCGTTAGTTATCTTTATGTTGCAGCGTTTCATTTCGCACCACGGATAAGCGTTATCAAAATCGTTGCTTCCGTTGTTTGCCCATGTGTCGTCAATTTTATAATTGAAACTCATATTTACTGCGTCGCCAATCCTTCTGCACGAAAAGTCTGTTGTTCCGGATTTGTATGATATACCGTATTCCTTTGACTTGTCTGCCTTTGTTTCTGACTTCTTGGCGCAAGTATATTCAAGCTCGCCTACAAGCTCACCGGATACGGAAACATAAAGTGAGGTTTTAGGGATTGTGCCGAGTTTAAGATCGGTTTTTTTATCACCTGAATACAGAGTCCATTTGCCGTTTTTGTATTCAATATATTCATCACCCGAAAGATCGGGAATCTCTAAAGTCTGAGAATTTACCGATGTATATCCTTGAATAAAACTTCCGTATTCTGCAAAGACACCGTTGTCCAGATTAGTGTTTGTATTTTTAACAGACGGGTCATAGTAGGTAAGCCTTGCGCTGACCGCGTCTTCAGGAATTTCTGCATATGAATAAGCTTTGTTAGATACTCTGATTGAGTTGTATGAGTTAAAGTCGGATTCATCGTCATAAAAGTCAATATTACCATCATCGTCCATAAACTGCCAGACAGCACAATTCATATTTCCGTATGCTGAAATTGTTTTTTCGGACGCATTGACTGCAAACCACTTTGTAGTTTTGCACTTGCTGTCATCAAGCTGCATTTCAGCCTTATTAATTTTGCCCGCGTCGCTGTCTTTGTCAATTCGGAACATATTCCCGCTGAAAGTAACCTTCATCGACTTTGTGTACTTTGCGGCAGGCTTTATGGTAAAGCTCTCTATTCCTCCGTTAAGCGTAACAGAGCTGTTGTTGTAATTAAGTGAGTTCTCAGCGTATTCAATATATTTTGCCGCTTTTCGGTAATACATAAGAGCTTTATCGTTGTTGTCAGCTGTATACCAGTCGCCAAGGAGGATATTTGCCTCAACGTCAGTGGGATAGTCCTGAATATACAGAGAAAGCTGATATTCTGCTTCTTCGACGTTGCCATTGTCATAGAGCTCCTTTGCCTTTTGCAAAAGCTCTTTGCTGTCGGTCTGAGCACAGCCTGACAAGGCTGTAATCTGAAACACGGTCACTGCGGCAAGTAAAAGACTTATAATCAACAAATGTGTTTTCTTTTTCTTGAAGTTCATATAAATCATCACCTTAATGGTTTATAAGTTTCTTTTTGATTTTTGAAGTAAGCTGTTTGATTTCGCTTTTGTTGAACATTATCGGGATAATAATGACATATCCCAAAACACCGCAGATGCCGCAGACAAGAATAAATGATAACCAAGAATTAACTGTAAATACGGCGTTTGCAATACTAAAAATAACTATAAGTACAAAGAATGCAATCCAACCTCTTATAATCGGAGGATAGAAGGTTGTCTTTTTCTGCTTTAGCAGATGCGCCGAATAAATCGGGATAAAGAGGATTGCCCTCAGGCTCATAAGAAGTGAGCTTATACCTGCAATAAGATAAACTCCGAAGCTGCCCGTATCAGTAAAGTTGAGAATCAAAAGGACAGAGCCTGTGCTTACCACACCGACAATAAGCGCAACCAGAACAGGTATTTTCATTTTGTTGCAAACAGAGTTGAGCATTGTAAGACACTGTGTATGCGCAGTAAACAGATATTGAATACAGGTGAGAATCGACAAAATCTGAATCATCATAATCTCATCGGGCGTTTTTTCGGGTTGCCACAATGTAAAAAAGCTGTAGCCGAACGCCATAAACCCTGTGAGCGGAACGGTCAGAATAAAGCTGAGAATTTTTGATGTAAATTTTATCTCTTTTACAAGCTCGCCGATTTTGTTCTTGGCATATAAAATCGTATAATGCGGAGTAAATACACTTGCAAGAGTTGTAATAAGCAGTGAAATGCTGTGAGGAATAGTCTTTGCAATTGAAAGCATACCCATAAGCGTTGCACCGAGAGTAAGGTTGCATATAAGCAAATCAAGTCCCGAAAGGAATGTATTGCTCAGCTGTGCAAGCGACATCCATATTCCTGCCGCAATAAGGGTTTTTACCAAATCGAAACGGAATTTTTTCAGGCTTATTTCGACATCGGGCAAAATACGCTTTTTTACGCTGATGTTTGCAAGCAGCAGAAAAACTCCGCTTGCAAGCATTGCTGTGGCAAGTGTGTAGAGCTTTACTCCGAACACACCGATGAGCAGGAACAACACAGCAATTTTAATAAGGTTAGAGATAATATCACGAACGGAGTTAATGTCAATTCTGTTCTTTACATAAGTTGCCGTTGTGAAAATAGCAGTTATAACGCTTATAACAAAGGTTAAGAAGGTTATTCCGAAAGTGATTTTAACATTTGTTACCAAGTCGGCAACTGTTGCAGTAGATTCCGGTATAACGAGTATTTTGTCTATGTAGAATGTAAGAAGCGACGCAACCACAAGCATAACTGCCGCAATTATCAAATCTGCGACAAGCACCGAGCTGAACAGCTTTGACGCCTTTTCCTTGTCGCCACGATGGTACGCAAGGGAAATAAATCGTCCCGACATTGAGTTTAGCGCAGAGGTTATTACAGTTGCGTACTGAACAAAGTTATTGGCAAGACCGATAAATCCGTAAGCTTCCGTACCAAGTTCTTTTGTAAGAAACGGAGTGAGAAAAAAGTTGATTCCCGTTGTTACGGCAAATGAAATCAGCGACGCAATAACATTGATTGACATTTGTTTTCCGGATGATTTTTCTGACATTTATCTTTTCCTTTCGTATTAAACAAGTGCTGAAAGATATTCGGCAGATTTTTTGCGTTCTTCATCAAGCAATTTTTGTACAGAGTCAAGGTCGTATTCGGCGTCAATATCAGGTGTATGCGTTGATGACAGAATTCTGTCGCCAAGTCCGAGATACTCAAGAAGCTCCTGCGACCTTATGTTTGTCGATGCCGCAGTTTCTGTTTCAACAACAAACTTTTTGCCGTAAATAACAGAAAAAGCGTTGCCGTGAAAGGAATTTGTGCAGACATATTCGGCGTTTTTTATAAGACCGATGAATTTGTCTGCGGTTACGGGATTGAGGTATTCGATAAGCTCGTGCTTAACAGGCTGACGGTTGTTGAGATAGAGGATTTTCAGCCCCTTTTTTTCTGCAAGGCTGATTGTGTATTCAATCAGCTTGTTCGGTTTAAGTACGTTAAAAAGAAAAATATACGGCTCTCTTTTTTCATCAGCCGCTATCCTGTCCCACGACTGAGAATTGAGCAAAAGCGTCGGGTCAATGTTTACACAGGCGGTTTTACCGGTTAATTCCCGAACTATTTGCGCACCGCTTTTTTCACGGACGGAATATCCCTGAAAATCAGATATTCTGTTTGCGAATTCAGCTTTGAGATTTTCGGGATATTTCTTTACGGCAATGCTTGCGGCATAGCTGTATTTTTGTTCCGGTCTTGCAAAGGTAAGAAAATAAGCAGGGTCAAAGCCGACGCAGGTAGGACTCCACACCTGGTCGCTGCCTGTAATAAACGCCTTGTAATCGTCCTTTGCCTCGGCAATGGTATCTTTTGTGTAAGGCTTGCTCATTTTAAAAAATTTGTCAGCAAACGCCTCTGTATTTTTCTTGCCTGCCTTTACACCGGGAGCTGTTTTTATGCTCCATAAAAAATCCTTGAGCGGATTTTTACTTGTACGGCGAAAAGTCTTTTGGTAGCGGTTTATCATATATTCGCATTTGTAATCAATTATTTCATTGTCAATTCCAAGTTCATAGAGGAAATTTTGCAAGGCGTATGCCTGAAGAACTGCCCCGTAACTTATAGCTTTGTGAAAGGTAAGAATTCCGACTTTATTTTTCATAACTGCCTCTTTTTATGTCATTTTGCGGATAGGCGTTTTTCGCAATCCGTTATTGATAATAATACTTCTTGTTATTGCAAAAGCAAAGAAAAGTGAAAGCGTCTGGTCGGCATAAAGAAGAACATTTCCCGTAACGCTGTAGATAAGGAGCATTACTTCAACCGCAAGCGCAAAAAGCACATGATAACGCTGAACAGGCTGAAGGGTGCTGTTGCGCACAAGAAGAATAGTTTTTACAAGCATATAAAGCAATGCGCCAAAAACGATTATAGAGCCGATTATGCCAAGCTCGCCCAGAAATTCATAATAACAGTTGTGACCGAAATAATTCCACTGTTCACCCGTATTTGACAAATAACCGTGTTCAGCCGCAAATTTATTGAATGAACCGAGTCCTGTTCCGATAACAGGAGATTTTGCAAACATCATAAGTGAAATTTTCCACAAGTCGCCTCGTCCTGTCATTGTATCGGTTGATTCGTTTGTAAAGCGGTCAAAAACATTGCTCAATGACGGTATATATGCTGTAATCACAAACAGCATTGCCGCACCGATAAGTAAAATCATCGCAAATTTCATTACTTTGCCTTTGATTTGTGATGTGAGCATAAGCACGGCAAATACAACAACAAGGCAAATAAGAATCATTCGTTTTGATGTCAGCAACAATGCGCAGATTTCTATAATAAGACCGAGAACCTCGTGCCACAAGAGCTTTTTGCCCGAAAAATATTTGGCAAGATATATGCATATACCCATACCCATTATGTAAGCCGCAACACCCTTGTCCCTTGCAAAGCCTGCGTAGGAATGACTGTTTGCAATGGTATCACGCATACTCTGCGCAACCGAGGCGCTGTTTGTCGGGTTAAGAAGCCATGAAAAATATTTGTTCATACAGTCGTCAATCGGCACGGATATAAGAATAGACACTGCAATTACAAGTACAAAAACATTTATAAATTTTAAGACGGTGTCAACAAGGCTGTCGCTGTATTCAATCATCATTACCGCTATGCCTATAATGTAATAACCGGCAATTTTAAAGCCTGTTTGAGTGTCCATTGAAATTGTGGCTGAAAAAAGCATATACGCACCGACAATTATAAACAATCCGAGCGACATATCAATTATTATTTTTTTCCGTACGAACAATGCGATAACCAGAGAACAAACCACAAGCCCCGCCGAAAGCAGGGAACGGACATTCATAAAGTAAGGATTATATCCGCCAACGCATATTATTGCAATCGCCGTTGCGGTAAAAACATACCATAGCGAATGAAGGGTTATTTTAAAGGTTTTGTTTTTCATATATTATATCAAATCCTAACAGATGAGATTATGCCAAAGAGAAAGTACTGCTAAAACTTTGACAATGCCTTAACTGCAATTTTAAACGGTACTTTACCTGCCTTTAAAAGAGCAAATTTTGTGTAGATATTTTTATCAAGATATTTTTTGCACATATTTGTATCCTGTTTTTTCATAAACAGTCTTATTTCGTTAAATTGCTTGTTGTAGCTTTTTTCTCCGTTCAGAAGAACAATAAGCTGGCAGAAACGAAGATATGAAACAATCGTGTTTGCTCTTGCAAAATCTGATAAATTCGGATATTTTTTATTGACTGTATTTTCAATAAGGTCTGCAAAGTAAATTATGTCAAGATATTTGTCCGAAAAGCTCTGTGTTACGGCAGAGCCTTCACGTCTGCAATAGTTGTATTTTGTAACGCTCCTGTAGCCGAGCTTTTTACATTTGTCAAGTGCACAGAAGGTATAGTAGCGGTCCTCGTTTATTTTATGAGGCTCGGGAAACTTAATTTGTCTGCATATTTCTGCGCTGAACAGCTTTGTGTATACGCTGGACTGTATTTTGTTGAGCAAAAACTGTTCAATGATTTCTTCCTTATCGGTGTATATTTTCATTGAGCCGTCGCTTGTGTCTGCAACTCGTCCGTCAATAAAGCGGACTGCGCTTTTTATCATTGCAATGTCACAACCGTTTTCTTCAATGATTTTATATAGAGTTTCATACATATCATTGTACGGAATATCGTCGGAATCGCAAAAGCCGATATAGTCGCCGTGTGCAGCGGCAATTCCCGCATTTCTTGCGGCGCATACACCGCTGTTCTTTTGATGAATTATTACAAATCGGCTGTCCTTTTCTGCAATTCGGTCGCAGATTTCAGCCGAGCCGTCTGTTGAGCCGTCGTCAACAAAAATAAATTCCATATTTTCGTATGTTTGTCCGGCAAGAAGCTCTGCTGTTTTTTCAATATATTCGGCTGTGTTATAAACCGGTACGATGACGGATATTAACGGTGAATTCATTGTTTTGCTCCTGTTTCGGAAAATTATTCTTAAGTATGATTATTCAGTGCTTACTTAAGCTTTTGTGCAAGCTTCATCAAGCCTGTTGCATGCAAAAAGCCCTTTGTCTTGCCCATAAGTTTGTTTTTTGTCTTGATTGGGATAACCCTTTTTGTAACCTCGTCAATCGGGAGTCCCTTGTTTATGAGCCTGAAATATTCTTCTCTTTTTTCTGTGTAATCAATTGATTTAACGGCGTATTTTCCGTCATATTTTATAAGTGTATCAAGGTCGGCTTTGTGCACTTCAAGGCAGGATGACGCTTTTTCAAAGAAGTCGGCTCCTTTTTTGCTGTGCACAATAACCGCCGAGTAGCCTCGGTCGTCGTCTTTTTTGTCGGGTACAAAGCGTGTGATGTTCCAGCAGTCAAAAACGGTAATGTCGCACACTCTGTCAACCGTCTTGAAATGGCAGTCATAACACGACGGACGGCACGACACGTTAAAGAAAAAGCTTTTTAAAAACATATCGGTGTTAAGTCCCAGCTTTTGTGATTTGCCGTTTTCCATATCTATTTTTATTGAGGAACAGTGGTAGCCGTAAACCTTACTGCGAAAATTCACGTCCTTAATTTTTGACTTGTATTTTTTGTTTAAATAATCTCTGTATACGCTCCATACCTTCGGAGACGGAACGGCGTGACATACAAAGTCAACCGTTATAAGATTATCATACGGCTTGCCGAGATACGATATAAGTCCTGCGCACTGGCACGGAGTTCCCGAAAAAAGAACCTTTCCGCCTTGGCTCAGCTGTGACTTGATTTGCCTGAAGGTATCGCCCAAAAAGCTCTGAACATACTTTGAACCTCGGAATTTCTTGGCTTCCTCGTTTGTTTTTGCACTTTCGTGCACAACGTCAAAGCATTCGTTGTAAGCACCGCCGTAAACGGTAAATCCGCTGCCAATTGCAAAACGGCTAAGAGCAGTAAATGCACCGCCTGAGGAGCTGTTCATCAGCACCTCGTCGTCGTCAATTCTCGCAACAAACGACCCCTGAAAGCTGTCGGACGGAATTTCCTTTTTTATCGGACAAACCTTCTCGCACATACCGCAGTTTATGCAGTTTTCGGCGTTGACTGACGGATAAAGAAAGCCCTCGTTGTCCTCAGCCATTGTAATGCAGTTTTCAGGGCATACACTGCTGCAGGCAGTACAGCCGCAGCAATCCTTTTTGTTGTTTATATCAATTTCAATCATAATTTACTCCGTGTAAAAAGCAAGCGCCTTGTCAAGATATGCCTTGGATTCGCTACGCATTTTCTCAATACGGCTGTCAACCGAGTCATAGTCGATTTCTTCGGTTATGGTTTCAAGGTTGCTTCCGTCAAACATTCTGTGCGTAACCCCGAGATTTTCGCAGATGCTGTGAATTCTTGAGTTCTTTGAGGTCTTTGACGAGTCGGCATAACGCTTGAATATCATAAGCTTTTTGTGATAAATCATCGAGAACACCGAGCCGTGGAACGAGTCGGTACACACATACTCTGCTCCTCTTATAAGGTTCAGGAATTCCTCGGGACCGACCTCAAACGGAGCGTAGTCGCCGAAACCGACGTCAGCCTTGTTGTAGGTATCCATATGATGAACCGTGACGATTTTCAGCCCCGTAAGCTTTGCAAGCTTATTTGCCTGCCTGCGGTTTTCTTCGCTTTTTCCGAGAAAATATGCAAAAATATACGGCTCATCGTACATTCTTTTGAATTCAATCTCATCGTCCCATTGCTCTCTTGTAAGGAGCATAACAGGGTCGGCAACAACCTGCGCATCTCTGCCCGTAAGCTCTTTTACAATTTTCCGACCTGCATTTTCACGAACGCTTATGTAATCAAGACGGTTAAGGAAGGTCTTGTAAAGCTTTTGCTGATTTTTCGGAATCTGAGAAACGCCGAAGCTTGCCGCATAGGAAAACTTCGGCACATTATCGGGAACAAACATAAGATTGTGGAAGTTGCCTGTTATTCCTCCGGGACTCCACAGCTGGTCCGAGCCGACAAATACGCCGTCATATGACGCGCCCAAAGCCTCAAGCTCGTCGTGACCGACGCAAAGCTTTGAAAGATTTGTAAAGCGTTCCTTTGAAAATTGCGCAAGCTTTGCGTTGCGGATATCGTTCTGACGCTTTACATCCTTGTGGAACATCAGAATAAAACGCTTTTTATAGCGGAGGATTCGTTCGCTTATGAGAATACGGTTAAAAAACAGCGTCCAAATCTTTGCCTCACGCATAAATTTCAGCGTGAATTTCTTTTTATATTGAATGACTTCGCAGTCAATTCCTCTGTTTCTCATTTCAACCGTGGTAGCGTAGCTTTGCAGCTGACTTCCGTAGTTGCGCTGTTTGTAACAGCAACAAAGTCCGATTTTCTTACTCATATACAATCTCCGTGTCTAAAAATTATTTTTTCAGCATATGCTTGATTCTTCCCTTGAGCGATACAGGCACAACGGCTTTAATTTTCCTTTTTATGTCAGGCTTTACATACAGCTTCTGAGCTACATATTCTTCAAAATCACCGTCAAAGCCTTCGTAAATGCTGCTTCTGCATTCGGGCCGTGAGGAGGGAGCAGAAAGGTTTTTGTTCATCTTAACAGCCTGTTCAAGCGTTGAGTTTGCGCTGTCAATGCAATTGTCAAGCGATTTCCACAGCTTTTTGCCCTTTTCGGTGTTGACAAGAACAAGCGAAACTCCGTTTTTGGAGTAAAACTTCGGGTTAATGTATTCAATGCCCCAGAAATCTGCAAGCGTTATGTCGCCCTGCCTGTTGCAGTTTGCAAAACGGCAGTTGTAACAGCCCTCACGGTAGGTTTTGCAGTTGAGAAAGGCGTTGTAGTATGGGTCGTCAAAACCGCTTCCGCCCTTGGAATTTTTGCCCCATTCAAGCTCGTAAAAAAGTCCCCAGCCGCGTCTTTTTTTACTGCGGAAGTTATAGCTTTTAACGGGTTCTCCGAGCTTTTTACCGAGGTAATTTATGTACCTTGCGAACAGCCTCGGACTCGGTACACCGTGGCAGACTATGTCGACGGTGGTGAGTTTTTCATATTCTCTGCCCAGAAAGGAACGCAGACCTGCAACCTGACATCCCGTTCCGCTGAACAAAACATATCTGTCGTTTTCAAGGTCGGCTTTTATACGGCTGTAAATTCCCGAAAGGTCGCTCTGAACGTATTTTGAACCCTGAAGCCTGAAAAGCTCGTTTTCATCTTCAACGGCAATATGCCTTGCAGCAAGGTTCTCGTCATATGCACAGCCGTAAACAATTCCGCCGTTTTCAAGCGTGTTTTTTGCAATTGGAATGAAAATTCCGCCCGATGTACTTTCGGCTGTCGTCCGGTTGTTACGGTACTTTGCCGCATAAACCGTCGGTACATTTTCTGCGGGCAGCGGATTCAGCACAGGACAGTGTTTTGCACACGCACCGCAGTTTACACACACGGCTTGTTCAACAACGGGATACATAAACCCTTCGTTGTTTTCCTTAAACGATATGCAGTTTTTTGGGCAAATCTGCTCACAGGCGGTACAGCCGCAACAGTCTTTGCCGAGTATGCTGATATTGTTCATATTATTCCTCTATTATTTTTTTGAGAATTTGCGCCGAGCGTGTGCGTTCTGCGTTTATTCTTTGGTTGACCGAATTAAAATCAATCGGAGTGTCGGCAATTTCAAAATCGTCATAGCTCATAAGAATTCTGTTTTCAAGTCCGGCTGTCGCAAGAATACTTCTGTTGCGCTCGCTGTAAACATTCGGAAGAACATCAACAAACTGAGTGTTCAGCCCGATTGCAAATGAAGTTCCGTGGAATGAATCGGTGAGGAAGTAATCTGCATTCTTTATGTACCACAGAAATTCCTCAACAGGCGGACAAAAAACAAATTTGCCCGGCTTGAATATATGGTGAAAATAGGGATTAACCCTTACAAGCTTCATATTTTTCCTCTTTGCAAACTCCTTTGCATAGGTCTGGAATTTTTTGTTGGGATGTAGCTGATACACGAGAACATACGGCTCTTTCTTTTCTTTTTTCGGTATCATTTCAAGCCAGTTTTCGGGAGTCATAAGAAACGTCGGGTCAAGCACCTGTTCAGCGTCAACGCCGAGTGACCTTGCAAGCTCAACACCGCTCTTTTCACGAATTGTCACGTGGTCATATCGTTTCAGCCATTTTTGAATATTATCCCTGTCGCCGTCACGCACCTCTTTCGTGCCGAAGCATCCTGCGTAGGCAACCTTCTTTTTGTCATCGGGAACAAAAGTAAGAAAATACGCAGGGTCGATTACCCCGGTGCCTACCGTGTTCCAGACCTGGTCACTGCCTGTCATATAGACGTCGGCAACAGGCGTTTTTTCGGCGAGCTGTTCGGGCGTGTTCCACATCTTATCGGTGAGCGTAAGCATTTTATCCCGATAAACGTCAAATCGTTTTGTTGCGGCGTCAAATACGGGCTTTTGCGTTGCATAATACAAAAGCCTTGTAGCGGCGTTTTTGTTCCATCTTGAAATTGAAAGGTGGGTTTTCGCCTGATTTTTCGGAAGCTCGTCCGTCCTGATGTAATTTATGCACACAGCCTCGTGTCCGAGTGCCTCAATCGCCTTTTGCGTTGCGTAGGTCTGGAGCACTGAGCCGTAATTCGAGGGTGTATGTCTTGTGATAAAAGCAACTTTCATTGTTTTTCCTCTGTTATTTTTTTGCTCTGCGAGCCTTGAGCGTGCGCTCAATGTAAAAGCTCTGGAGCCAGTCTGCTGTTTCCTGAATGTCAAAGCCTGCTTTGATAACCTGACTTTGGCAGTCGGCTCTTTTGTATGACGAAAGAATGTCAAGCGCCTTGTCTGCCCACTGTTCAGCCGTGTTTGAAAGCGAAAAGGTAGTTACATTGTCCGTTACGATTGTTTCGGGCGTGATGACGTCGCTCATAAGCACGGGAAGTCCTGCTGTCTGAGCCTCAATGCCTGTAAGGGGAAGTCCCTCCCACAGCGACGGGAATAAAAACATATCGTACGCCTGATAAACCCTGTTTGTGTCCTTGCGCACACCGAGGAAAATTACGCTGTCGGCAATGCCCAGCTCGTTTGCCTTTTGCTTTATTTCATCTTCAAGTCTGCCCTCGCCGCAGAGTGCAAGAACAGTGTTGGGATTTTTCCTGTGAATTACGCTGAAAATTTCAAGAAGAAATGTGTGGTTTTTCTGCTGCATAAATCTTCCGACATGACCGATTACGGTTTTGTCGCCTACACCAAGTTCTTCCCTGACCTCACGTCTTGTGTTTTCATCAAACTTAAAGCGTTCTGTTTCTATGCCGTTTTTAATAAAACGGACCTTTCCGTCGGCAACTGCTTTTTTGCCAAAGCTCCATTCTCCGGCAGGAGTTGAGCACATAAACATATCGGTACAGTGCTTTTTGATGAAAAGCTTTTCATAGCGGAAGAAAAAGTATTTCAGGTTTACAACTGTTTTGGCGTTGTGGCTGTGGGCAATTCGTGTGGGAATACCTGCTTTGTGGGCATATTCAAGAGGCCAGAGGTTCAGCTCCTGATGAGCGTGAAGCACCTTGTATTCGGGGTGGTTTTGAAAAACCTCCATACACTCTCTTTTAAAACCTGCGGTTTTCAGGGGATTAAACGGTTGTGTGCGAAAAACTTTTCCGCCGTAGCTTTTGATTTCAGGCTCGTAAAAGCCCTCCTGCGGACGGTGAACGAGGAAGTCAAACAAAAGCTGTTCTCTGTCAATATGTCTGTATAAATTCATCACAAGCGTTTCAATTCCGCCTGTGTCCATTAAAACTATGTTGTGTAAAACTCTTACGGGTTCCATTTCTTATACCTCTGCTTTGCTTTTGCGCTTGTTTTTAAGGGGGATAATTACTCCGTGAACAAACCCTATCGCACTTGTTACAATGCGTTCGGGAAGCACGGTGAACATTTTATATGCCGCTTTTTTGACTTTGTTTCTGTTGTCCTTCCAGAGCGGCTCGTCAGCCCACGGAGAATTTTGCCTGAAATCAATATACTTATCAAGCATAGGATGAAAGTTGTTTTCCATCCACGGACGTGTTCCGTCCATAAAGCAGGTGGTAAAGTGAACAATGCAAGGATTCTTCACTGCCTGTGCAACTTCTTTTTTGCTGTAGTAGGACGACACCCTTTTTACTCTTTTCAGATTTTCGTATTTTACGTAAAATATCATTGAGTAGGCATTGTATTCAAGCGGTACAACAAGCTTTTTATCGCTCGGAACACAGGCGTTCAGAACTGCCTGATCGACAAATGAAAGCTGTGCGTGTTCTGCAATATATTTTTTAAACAGTTCCTCGGTACCGTCTTCTCTGATTTTTTTCAGGTTGAGCATAATATTGCCTGCGTTTATGTATGTGTCATCGGCAGAAAGTCCGATTTCGGTTTTGTAGTTATCGCCGATGCATTCAAGTGCGCCTGCAACGATTTTGTCTGTCATATCAAGATTCCACAGCGGCTCAAGCGACGACATAATCATCGTGTCGCAGTCAACGTGGATGACCTTGTCAACCCACTTGGGAAGAAGGCTTGCCTCAAAAAGACGGCCGAAGGTGCTTATGTTCCACCTTCCGATATCGATGCTTGTTCCGGCAAGCTTTTCAATATCTGCAATCGGAACAAAGTACAACGGTCTTGCAAAATCCTCGCACATTTTTGCAAACTTTTCTTTATTTTTTTCACTTATGTGATTGTCGATTATAAAAACATTGAGTTCCTTACATTCCGTGTTGTTTGTTAGAAGCGAATAAAGCGAAACCCCTGCAATCGGAGCATAGCTGTCAGAGCTTGAATATACTATGTTCATATACCCTCCTGCTTATATAACCCATTATAATGTATGTTGATTTTCTTTATCCCTTTTGCAGTTAAACAATAATTTGTCGAGTGCCTCGGCGGGCAAATCGGCGGTGTGCCACCGCAGGCAAATCGAGTGGAAAAGTCGGATTGTTTGGATAAAATGGTTGCCCGAATTATAGATTGATAAATAGGTAACGTTTCGGGACGTCAAGGATGCCGTCCCCTACGGATATAGAGGAAACGTTTGAA
>CACXFS010000065.1 GCA_902766885.1 uncultured Ruminococcus sp.
CTGTTACACCTCTTTAGAGGTATGCTGGTAAAATGCCCTTCAGGGCTGTTATAAAACCACCGGCTTTGCCGGTGTGATATTTATTGTTGCGTCAAATTTTCATATACGGTATATTTTGATTAACGCTCTAATATATTTATTATATAAAATCAAAAGGAGAGATAAATATGGAGTTTAATCAGGAGAACCGAACGTTTAGCACCCCTGTTACGGTGCTTGATACGGTTGCCGAACAGCTCGCAGACGTTGACCTTACTCTGCCCGATTATTGTCCGGATATTGAAAAAATTCTTAAATGCACCTTAACACCAAAAATCCAGTCAAAGAGCTTTTCGGGAGGTCAGCTCCAGATTGACGGTACTTGTGTTGTCAACGTAATGTATGTTGAGAGCATAAAAAAGACAATCAGATGCTGTGAGCAAAGCGTCAATTTTTCGCAGAGCTTTTCAGTTAAGGAAACGCCCGATAACCCCGTAATTATTACAAAAACAAAATCAGAATACATAAACTGCCGTGCTTTAAGCCCAAGACGACTTGTTATGCACGGAGCTTTTTCGCTGTATGCAAAAGTGAAGTCAAGTTCAAAGACAAGTATTTACTCGTCTAACGATTCAGGTATTGAATCGTTAAAGAAAAATGTCAGCTGCACCAATTTAAAATCACTTTGTCAGGAGCAGTTTAATGTTTGTGAAGATGTTTCGGTTGCAGATAAGCCTGCAATTGAGTCAATAGTGCGCTCCTCAGTTGATGTAAGCCTGACCGATGCAAAGGCGGTAACGGGCAAGCTGATGATTAATGGAGAAATCAATCTAAAGCTTCTTTACATTACCGATGTAGAGTCTGGTGAGATGGGAAAGATTGATTATCTTCTTCCGTTCAATCAGATTATTGACTGCGAAGGAATTGATGAAAAAACAATTAATAATGTTGAATGTGACATTATGTCATATGATATAAGGCTCAAAAACGATATGCTTTCCGAAAAGCCCTCAATTGTTGTTGATATAATGCTGTGTGTGACCGAGGAAGGGTACTTAATTGATAACGAGGAAATAATCGTTGATACCTATTCAGTGTTCTGTGCTTCCAAGCCTGAGTTCGAACAGCTGTCAATTTTAAATGAGGTTGTACCTCTGAGCGAAACGCAGATGGAGAAATTTTCAGTTAAGGTTGACAACGGCAAAATCACTAAGGTACTTGATATTTTCACTGACGGCGTTTCCTGTGAGCAGATAAATGCTGAAAACGGACTAAAAGCAGGCGGAAAAATTAATATCTGTATCCTTGCGCTCAACGAAGAAAGTATTCCAATAATAATCGAACGTACCTGCGATTACGAGCATACTTTTAATACCGCTTCCGATTTCAACACTTTGCGAAACATTCATCCGCACACATCAAGCATAAGTTATCGACTTGCCGATGATAATACAATTGAAGTCAGATGTGAATTAAAGCTTTGCGCCTGTGCAGAAAAGACAGAGCGTTTAAGAGCAGTATGCGGTATGGAATTGTTTGAAGATAAGCCGATTGTTGCCGATAACTGCGCATTGACGTTGTATTTTGCAAAGCAGGGAGAAAGCCTGTGGGATATAGCAAAAACTCACAACACAAGGCTTGATTTACTGCTTTCGGAAAATTCTGCGGAAAATATTACGCTTGACAGCTCCCAGATGCTGTTGATTCCGAAAATATAGGAGGAAGACAATGGAAGAGAGAAACGTATATCAGGATATTTCCAGACGTACTGACGGAGACGTATACATCGGAGTTGTCGGACCTGTAAGAACAGGTAAATCAACATTTATCAAGCGTTTTATGGACTCACTTGTTCTTCCTAACATTAAGGATGAAAATATCTACAGAAGAACGGTTGATGAGCTTCCGCAGTCCTCGGCAGGCAGAACAATTATGACAACCGAACCGAAGTTTATTCCCGAAGAATCGGTTGAAATAAATCTCGGAAACAATACGACATTCAAAGTAAGAATGATTGACTGCGTAGGATATATTGTCAACAGCGCACTCGGCTACAGCGAAGAAGATATGCCGAGAATGGTAAAAACTCCGTGGTCTGATAAAGAAATACCGTTTGATGATGCCGCTGAAATCGGCACAAAAAAGGTCATCACAGACCACTCCACAATCGGACTTGTAATAACAACCGACGGCTCATTCAGTGAAATTCCGAGAGAAGATTACATCGAAAGCGAAAAGCGTGTAATTAACGAGCTCAGAGAAATCAATAAGCCCTTTATCGTCCTCTTAAACTCAACTGAGCCTGAGACTGAGCATACAATCGCACTTGCGGCAGAAATGTCAAAGCAATATGAAGTTCCCGTATTGCCCGTTAGCTGTATGGAGCTAAGTGAAAACGAAATAAAAAGGATACTTGCACAGCTTTTATTTGAATTCCCGATTCGTGAAATCAAGGTTGATATTCCAAAGTGGGTTGTAAAGCTTGATAAAGAACATTGGCTTAAATCTGTAATTTTCAATTCAATCAAAGAGTCTGCAAAGAAAATTGAAAAAATCCGTGAAGTTCAGCAGACGATTCATGAGCTTTCAGAGTGCGAATACATCAATGATGCACGTCTTACAAACCTTGACCTCGGCAGAGGAATAGCAACAATATCCGTAGGAATTGACACTTCACTGTTCTATAAGGTGCTTTCGGAAGAAACCGAAATAGAAATTAAAGATGAGTGCGAACTGCTTGAATGTATAAACAATCTTTCTAAAAAACAGAAAGAGTTTGATAAGATTGCTCAGGCTTATGAGCAGGTAAAGGAAACAGGCTACGGAATCGTTATGCCCACAATCGACGAGCTCTCGCTCGAAGAACCGCAGATAATCAAGCAAAGCGGCAAGTACGGAATCAGGCTTAAGGCAAGCGCACCGTCAATTCATATGATGAGAGTAGAAACCAAAACCGAGGTAACGCCTATAGTCGGCTCGGAACAGCAGTCAGAGGAGCTTGTATCGTATCTGCTCAAAGAGTTTGAAGAAAATCCCGAAAAGATATGGGAGAGCAACATTTTCGGCAAGTCGGTACACGAGCTTGTAAACGAGGGCTTGCACAACAAGCTTTCCAGAATGCCGTCAGACGCTCGCAGAAGAATAGGGGAAACTATTGAAAAGATTATCAATGACGGCTGTAACGGTCTTATCTGTATAATTTTGTAATAAAAATAAAAGTGCTGCTGCAAATTAACTGCAACAGCACTTTTTTACTTTATTGAAAATTGCTCCGAAACGGTCGGGCAAAGAAAGTTTGATAATATCAACCTGTCTGCTCGATTTGCGTGTCGAGGCACTCGACTCAAATTTAATTATAAAATATCAATATGCTCTCCGTTAAGAGCCTTGTTCATACTTCTTACTGCGCAGAATTTTCCGCACATTGAACAGGTGTCGTCGTGCTCGGGTTTTCTGTCGTCACGAATCTTCTTGGCTGTTTCGGGGTCAATTGCACATTCCCACTGTTCCTCCCAGTTAAGTTTTCTTCTCGCATCAGCCATCTTATCATCAATTTCTCTTGCTCCTCTTACGCCCTTTGCAATGTCTGCGGCGTGAGCGGCAATTTTTGATGCGATAATTCCCTGTTTAACGTCCTCAACATTCGGTAATGCAAGATGTTCGGCAGGAGTTACATAGCAGAGGAAAGCCGCACCCGAAGCCGCCGCTATTGCTCCGCCTATAGCGGAAGTAATGTGGTCATAACCCGGTGCAATATCAGTAACAAGTGGTCCGAGAACATAGAACGGAGCACCGTTGCAGATTGTATTCTGAATCTTCATATTTGCCGCAATCTGATCCATAGGCATATGTCCGGGACCTTCAACCATAACCTGAACGTCCTTTGCCCACGCACGCTTTGTAAGCTCGCCGAGTCTTACAAGTTCCTCAATCTGGCAAACGTCGCTTGCATCAGCAAGACAACCGGGGCGGCAGGCGTCACCAAGAGAGATTGTAACATCATACTCACGGCAGATGTCGAGAATTTCATCGTAATATTCATAGAACGGATTTTCGTTGCCCGTCATACACATCCACGCAAAAACAAGTGAGCCTCCGCGTGAAACAATATTCATCTTCCTTTTATGCTTCTTAATCTGTTCAATTGTTTTTCGTGTAATTCCGCAGTGGAGCGTTACAAAGTCAACACCGTCCTGTGCGTGAAGTCTTACAACGTCAATAAAATCCTGCGCTGTGAGCGTGTCAAGGTCACGCTGATAGTGAATAACAGAATCGTAAACAGGCACTGTACCTATCATTGCAGGACATTCGCTTGTCAGCTTTCTTCTGAAAGGTATTGTGTCGCCGTGAGAGGACAAGTCCATAATTGCGTGAGCACCCATATTTACGGCTTCCATTACCTTCTGCATTTCAATGTTATAGTCCTTGCAGTCACGAGAAACGCCGAGATTTACGTTGATTTTCGTGCTCAGCATTGAGCCGACGCCCTGTGGGTCAATGCAGGTATGGAGCTTGTTTGCGCAGATTACAACCTTTCCCTGTGCAACAAGCGGCATAAGCTCATCAACCGTCATTCGCTCTTTTTCAGCAACGGCTTCAAGCTCCTTTGTAACGATTCCTTTTTTTGCGGCTTCCATTTGTGTAGCATATTCTCTCATTTTATCAGACCTTTCCTTATATTATTTTATAGTTGTGGGCAAGAGGACCGCTGCCTTTTCCAAGGTCAAGTCCTGCACTTATTGCACCTGTCAGATATTCCTTTGCAAGCCTTACAGATTCTTCAACCCTCTTACCAAGAGCAAGATAGCTTGCAATAGCACTTGACAGAGTACAACCCGTCCCGTGTGTATTCGGATTATCAATTTTTACACTTTCAAACCACATTAAAATTCCATTATGGAATAAAACGTCGTTTGAATCCTCAACGCTGTGACCGCCTTTGCAGAGTACCGAACAGTCGTATTTTTCACCGATTTTTCTGCAAACGGTTTCCATATCAGCTCTTGTATGAATTTTCATTTCTCCGAGAATTTCTGCTTCGGGAATGTTTGGAGTGATTATGTCAGCAATAGGGAAGAGAAGTTCTTTTAAAGAATTAACGGCATCCTCTTTAATAAGTTTTGAACCGCTTGTTGAAACCATAACGGGGTCAACTACAATATTTTTTGCATTGTGTTTTTTTAAGGTATCGGCAATTACTGTAATCAGCTTTGAATCCGACAACATACCTGTTTTAACAGCATCGGGAAAAATATCAGTGAATATGCAGTCAAGCTGTTTTTGCAGAAATTCGGGACTTACTTCGAAAATATCAGAAACTCCTATAGTGTTTTGAGCAGTGAGAGCAGTAATTGCACTCATTCCGTACACACCAATACAGCACATTGTTTTTAAATCAGCCTGAATACCTGCGCCTCCGCTTGAGTCACTTCCTGCAATAGTAAGTGCTGTTTTCATCCTGAGGTTATTTTCCATTTACAACCTCCTCAATTTTCTTTCTTAATTCTAATGTAGAATTATAAATATCTTTTTCAGCAAAAATTCCGCTAACAACAGCAACACCTGAAATACCTGTTCCTCTAAGTTCTGAAACATTTTTCTTTGTAATTCCTCCGATTGCAGTAACGGGAATTTTAACGCTCTCACAAATTTCCTTTAGAGTTTCAAAGCTCATTTTAACAGCATCGCTTTTTGTACTTGTCCCGAAAACTGCGCCGCTGCCGACATAATCAGCGCCTTCTTTTTCAGCTTTAACAGCCTGTTCTTTAGTTCTTGCAGTTGCACCGATTATTTTGCCGTTACCAAGAATATCTCTTGCTCTTGCTAAGCTCATATCGCCCTGACCAAGGTGCACACCCTCTGCATTGACTGCCTTTGCAACCTCAACATTATCATTGATAATAAGCGGAACGTTGTATTTTTGGCAAAGTGAGTGTATTTTTTCAGCTTCTTTGCAAAAAGAATCAAAATCAAGATTCTTTTCACGCAGTTGAATAAGTGTTACACCGCCCTTTAAAGCAAGCTCAACATCTTCTTCAAGAGTTCTGCCGTTAAGCCAATGCCTGTCTGTGACAGCATAGAGCAAATATTTATTTCTGTAAGTTTTCATAGAATAACTATCCTTTATTTCTTTTACAAGCACTTGTGGATTGTCGCGTTTCATAAGTGCAGACATAACGCAGACACCTGTAAAATTCTTGCAATTTAGAGCACATAATTCTGAAACAGAATTATTATCAATCCCTCCGATAGCGTAAACAGGTATTTTTACTGTGTTGCACACATCTTTTAAAAAATTAATTCCACGAGGTGCAAGTCCTTTTTTACAGTCGGTTGTAAAAATATGACCGGCAATTATGTAATCAGCTCCGGATTTTTCAGCAAGTACAGCGTCCTCTACAGAGTGTACGGAAGTACCTATGCTTGCAAAATCATTGTGAAGATTATTTAATGAAATGAACTTTGAAAAAGGAAGCTGAATATTTCTGATTCCGAGTTTTTTTGCAACATCAATAAAGTTGTGAATAATCAGATTTTTACCGTATTTATCGCAAATTTCTTGAACACTTTTTGCAAGAATAAAATATTCTTCTTCCGATAAATCCTTTTCACGCAGGATAATCGCTTCTGCTTCACTTTTTGCAATCATTTCAATTGACTGTAAAAAATTATTGCTTTGTTGTCTTGCGCTTACGCATATAACCTTAAACATAGATATAGTCACTCATTACAGGTTGCATACCGTTTTTACAAAGTGCGTCGTATACTTCCTTAACATTTCGTCCGTCGGAGATTTCAAACTGTTCGTCGCCCTTTTTCTTACCGTCGCTGTGACCGCCGATTCCGACATCAACTCCTGCCGAAATTTTAGTAGCGGCAATCTGAACAATGTTATCACGAAAGCGTTGACATTCTCGTGTTGAAATTGTTATGCTTGAAAACGGCATAAACAGTCTGTATGCGCAGATAACCTGCAAGAGCTGTGGCTCGTGAACATCTTTCGGATTAATTTTATCATTGTTTATAATCGGTCTTAATCTCGGACATGAGAAAGCAATCTCAGCGTGTGGATATTTTCTCTGAATAAGGTATGCGTGAATTCCCGTAGCAAAGGCATCCTTTCTGAAATCCGAAAGTCCTAAAAGTGCCGCAAAACCAACACCTCTCATTCCGCCCATAAGCGCACGTTCCTGTGTTTCAAGGCGATATGGGAAAACTCGCTTGTGACCTGCAAGGTGCAGTGTTTCGTACTTGTCGGAATTGTATGTTTCCTGAAAAACGGTGACGTAATCTGCACCGCATTTCTGAACATAGCTGTACTCGTCGCTGTTCATCGGATAAACCTCAAGCCCTACTACCTTAAAATATTTTCTTGCAATCTTACACGCTTCGCCTATGTACTCAACATCACTCATTTTCTTGCTTTCACCTGTGAGCAAAAGTACCTCCTGCAAGCCTGTTTTTGCAATTGCCTGCATTTCCTTTTCAATTTCTTCGTAATTGAGCTTTGCACGGTGAATTTTATTGTGACAGTTAAAGCCGCAGTAAATACAGTAGTTTTCGCAGTAGTTTGAAATATAAAGCGGAGTGAACATATTTATTGAATTTCCGAAGTGCTTTCTTGTTTCAGCCTGTGCCTGCTGTGCAATATCCTCTAAAAAAGGCAAAGCGGCAGGGGAAAGCAGAGCCTTGAAATCTTCAATAGTCTTAGTTTCGTGCTCAAGAGCCTGACGAACATCGTTTTCAGTGTATTTATCAGGCTCATAGTCATTCATAGCTTCGATAACCTTGTCTTTTATGTCTGAATCAATCTGTTCCATATCAGGCAGATATTCCATATGATTAGTTCTGTTTTCCATTTTCAGCCTCAATTCTCAAGAAATCCCGTAAGCGGTGAAGAAGCAGAAGCACCTTTATCAATAACTCTGCCAAGTCCCGAAATATATGCCTGTCTGCCTGCTTCAATTGCTTTTTTGAAGGCCTCAGCCATCTGCGGAATATCACCTGCCGTTGCGATTGCAGTGTTAGCCATAACAGCCGCTGCACCCATCTCCATAGCCTCGCAGGCCTGAGACGGTCTGCCGATACCTGCGTCAACAATAATCGGCAAATCAATTTCATCAATCAGGATTTTAATAAATTCCTTTGTGCATATTCCCTTGTTAGAGCCGATTGGCGCACCGAGCGGCATAATTGAAGCCGCTCCTGCATCACGAAGACTTCTTGCAACATTCAAATCAGGGTACATATAAGGCATAACTACAAAGCCCTCTTTTGCAAGAATTTCTGTAGCCTTAATTGTTTCGTAGTTATCGGGCAGAAGATATTTTGAATCCTTGATAACTTCGATTTTAATAAAGTCGCCACATCCGACTTCTCTTGCAAGGTGTGCAATTCTGACAGCCTCGTCAGCATTTCTTGCACCCGATGTGTTCGGTAAAAGCGTGACATTTTCGGGAATGTAGTCAAGAATATTTGCAACATTTCCCGTTGCGGCACGTCTGAGTGCAAGTGTGATAATCTCTGCACCTGCGTTTTCAACAGCCGCTTTTATAAGGTCAAGAGAATATTTGCCCGAGCCTAAAATAAAGCGTGAGCTGAATTCGTGCCCTCCGATAATCAGTTTGTCATTTTCCATTTCCTTACTTCCTTTATACATCATATTTTCCGAGAATTAACCGTAAAATAGTGTTCGCCTGATGAGCGGCACATATTGTAACTCTCGGTGACATCAGACCGTTGCCCTTAACTGCACCGCTTGTTTCATCACCGCAGAGGTAAAAACGGTCTGTAATTTTTCTTGTGATTATTGTGTTTGATTTTTCAGTGCCTGCCATACCCGAAGCGGCAACTATGTATGCATCTTTCCTCGTTTCAAGAATGTGGTTTACAAGCATAGCCTTGCAGTCGGGGTTGTCGAACGCTTCACAAATAATATTATCATCTTTAAAAAGCGTATCAATGTTATCTTCTGTCACCTTAATGCAGTCGGTAATTACGTTTATGTACGGATTAATTCTGCTGATTTCATCTTTAATAGCGTCAGTCTTATACATTCCGAGATGACAGATAAAATACTGCTGGCGATTAAGGTTACTTAAATCCACCTCATCAAAATCAATCAAATGAAGTGTTCCTACACCTGCTCTGGCAAGCATAAGTGCAATGTTTGAGCCTAATCCGCCAAGTCCTGCAACAGCAACACGAGCATTTTTCAGCTTTTCAAAAACTTCCTGTGTATGTCTCATTGAAAGTACACTATCAATTTCACTTTTGTCGGGAATTTTAGTATTCATAATCAGCCTCCTCCGACAAAATTTACAATTTCAACTACGTCGCCGTCTTTTAAAACAGTATTGCTGTACTGTGACTTCGGCAGTATTTCTCCGTTTAATTCAACGGCAATTCTTTGCGGATTGATTCCGTTTTCTTCAAGAAAAGAAGAAAGCTTAATCTTGTTTTTTTCGATTTTTTCACCGTTAATGCAAATCAATTTTATACCTCCAAACAAAAAACGAAGTATGCCAAAAGACACACTTCGTAAAATTACAATTTAAGTCCCTACGCTGGCATTATCCAAATCAGGTATTACGGTCGAAATGTCAATTCATTTCCTCTCAGCCCTCTTGAGCTCCCGCCTATATTAAATTATCTATAGTATATTCCTCTTTTTTAAAAATGTAAATACCTTTTTGATTAAAAACAAAAAATCCGTGCATTTGATATCCTTTTGTGCTATAATTTAGTAGAAATATTACCAATGGAGGATATAATGGAGTACTCACAAATTTTAGCACAACAGTTCAATATAAAAGAGGAGTATGCAAAAAATATTATCACACTGCTTGATGACGGCAACACAATTCCGTTTATTGCACGTTATAGAAAAGAAATGCACGGTTCGATGGACGACCAGCTAATCAGAGAATTCAGTGAAAAGCTTGAATACCTGCGTGGCCTTGATAAGCGCAGAGAAGAAATACGTTGTTTAATTTATGCACAGGAAAAGCTTACGAACGAAATTTCCGAATTACTTGACAAGGCGTCTACTTTATCAGAGCTTGAAGATATTTACCGTCCCTACAGACCAAAGCGAAAGACAAGAGCGTCTGTTGCTAAGGAAAAAGGACTTGAACCTCTGGCGCTTGAAATCATAAAACAGGATAACTCATTTAATCCAAATGTTGATGCAGAAAAATATATAGATGAAGAAAAGGGCGTAGCAACGGCACAAGACGCAATTCAAGGAGCAATGGATATAATAGCCGAGCAGGTGTCCGACAGCGCAGAAATCAGAAAAAGAGTCAGAAATCTCACAACAATGAACGGCGTAGTAGTATCAACAGCTACCGATTCAGAAACGGAAAGCGTATATACAACATATTATGATTTTAAAGAGCCCGTTAAGAAAATAGCAGGGCATAGGTTGCTTGCAATTAACCGAGGTGAGAAAGAGGGCTTTTTAAAGGTTTCCATTGAATCAGACAGCGAAAAACCTCTTAATATAATTTACCGTTTGCTCGACAAAGGAACAAATCCGCTTTGCTCTGATATTATCAGAGAAGCCTGTACTGATGCTTACAACCGACTGATTTTTCCGTCAATTGAGCGTGAAATCAGAAATGAATTAACCAAAACAGCATCGGAAAATGCAATGAAAGTTTTTGCAGTAAATCTGAAACAGCTTCTTATGCAGCCGCCGGTTAAGGGCAAAACCGTAATTGGACTTGATCCCGGTTACAGAACAGGATGTAAAGTGGCTGTTGTTGACGATACAGGTAAAGTGCTTGACACTTCCGTTATCTATCCAACACATTCGGATAAGAAAATTGAGGAGTCGAAGCAGAAGCTTTTACAGCTTATTAAGAAATACCATGTTGATATTATTTCTATCGGTAACGGCACAGCAAGCAAGGAAACCGAAATGTTCACTGCTGATGCAATCAAGGAAGCAGACCATACCGTTTATTATATGGTTGTAAACGAGGCTGGGGCGTCGGTTTATTCCGCATCAAAGCTTGCCGCCACAGAGTTGCCGGAGCTTGACCTTACACTGAGAAGTGCGGTTTCAATAGCAAGACGACTTCAGGATCCGCTTGCAGAGCTTGTAAAAATTGAGCCTAAGGCAATCGGAGTAGGGCAGTATCAGCACGATATGCCGCAGAAAAGACTAGGTGAAACACTTGACGGTGTTGTAGAAGACTGCGTAAACTCGGTAGGTGCAGATTTGAATACTGCATCTCCTGCACTCCTTTTAAGAGTTTCCGGACTTAATTCAACAGTATGCAAAAACATTGTGGCGTATAGGGAAGAAAACGGAGCATTTTCCTCACGTGCAGAGCTTAAAAAAGTACCGAAACTCGGTCCAAAAGCATTTGAACAGTGCGCAGGATTTTTGAGAGTTCCTGAAAGCAAAAATCCGCTTGATAATACAGGCGTTCACCCCGAAAGCTACAAGACTGCAAAGGAGCTTTTAAATCTACTTGATTATTCTGATAAAGAAATAAAGTCGGGCAAATTTCTCGATTTGCAGTCAAGAGTAAAATCATATGGTACGAAATCGCTTGCAGAAAAGCTCGAAATCGGTTTACCTACTCTTGATGACATAGTAAAAGAGCTTTCAAAACCGGGAAGAGACCCGCGTGATGAAATGCCTGCTCCGATGCTGCGCAGTGATATTCTAGATATAAAGGACCTAAAAGAGGGAATGGAGCTTAAAGGAACAGTGCGTAATGTAATTGACTTCGGTGCATTTGTTGATATCGGTGTTCATCAGGACGGACTTGTTCACATATCGCAGATTTGCGACAAATATATCAAGCACCCGGGCGAAGTGTTAAAAGTAGGCGACGTTGTAAATGTTAAGATTTTATCGGTTGACCCTGATAAAAACAGAATTTCCCTTACAATGAGATTTTAAGAAATGAATAACGGCTGATTTGAAATGTAGTAGTTCAAATCAGCCGTTTATATCATTTATTTAATATTTTATTTATTAGGTTTTCAAAAGAAGCTTCAAACCTTTCATCATCAGCCTGCGTGCGCTTTTTGGGACCTTTAAGGTGATTTTTACTTTTTGACATTCTTGCTTTTTTGGCAAGATGCCTGTCCATTAGTAAACCACCAATGTTATCATCAGTAAAAACTTTTCCCGACTGATGAATACAGTAGCCTCCCTTTGAAAGCACCATAGCAGCAACTCCGTAATCCTGCGTTACTGCAACATCGCCCTTCTGACACATATTTACAAGTGCAAAGTCAACTGCGTCTGAGCCCGAACCGATAATCTTCACTTCACTGTAATTTGTATTCATAACGTGACTTGTGTCGCAAAGTAAAACAGTAGGAATGTTGTATCTTCTTGCAACTTTTTCAACTTGTTTTACAACAGGGCAAGCATCAGCGTCAACAAGAATTTTCATTTATCAGTCTTCTATTGTTATTGTGTTTATAACAGGCTTTTTGCCTTCTGCAACTGTACCGTTATCATCGGTTACGGGAGTTTCCTCACAGATTTTGTCAACAATATCCATACCGTCGGTAACATGACCGAATGCTGCATACTGACCGTCAAGGAAAGTGCTGTCCTCATGAACGATGAAGAACTGTGAGCTTGCACTGTTGTAAAGCTGAGAACGAGCCATTGAAATTACGCCTCTCTTGTGAGATATGTTGTTAGTCACGCCGTTCTGAGAAAACTCACCCTTGATCTCTTCATCACTTCCGCCTGTGCCGTCACCTTTGGGGTCACCGCCCTGCATCATAAAGCCTTTGATAATTCTGTGGAAAGTAAGACCGTCATAAAAGCCTTCTTTTGCAAGCTTTACGAAGTTTGTAACTGTAATAGGCGCTGTATCCGCATCAAGTTCTAAGGAAATCTTACCGTAATCCTTAATATCAATTACAGCATTAATCTTGCCTGAAAGCAGATTTTCGTCTGTTGAAGCTTCTGAAACAGCCTCAGTAGCCTTTGAAGATGTGTCAGAGCTTGAAGATTCTCCGGAGCAACCGCTCAGAACAGCCATTGATACAATTAAAGCAATTGCACAAATCAAGCTTAAAAATTTAATAGAAGCAGATTTTAAATTTGTTTTAGTCATACTAAAAACCCTTTCGTAATTTAATCAAAGTTATTTTAACATTTTATTCTTCTTAAATCAACTGTATTTATATAAAATTCATCATATTATAGTACTGGAAATTAAAAAATAATAAATACTTGACAATTAAGTTAAAAACAAGTAAAATATATACTTGTCAGATAAATACGGAGACGTATCGAAGTGGTCATAACGGGACTGACTCGAAATCAGTTGTACCTTTTGGTACCGTGGGTTCGAATCCCACCGTCTCCGCCAATTAGACGTCAGTTAACTCTGACGTCTTTTTTTATTTAGTTTACTTTCTAATTTAGCAGTTTTGTCGATAATGAAATTTGTGAGCGGCGTCACGCCGTCGAGTGCCTCGACACTCAGAGCGTATATTGAGTCATTATTTTTTGATAATTTCTCGTGAGAGCTTTCTTTGTTATTAATTCAAAAAATTTACAAAATATTAAAAAATGTCTTGACTCTTACGTTACGTCATAGTATATACTCATAATCAAGGGAGGCGATTAAATGAAGCTACACATAAAAGAATTTGCAAAACTGACGGGAGTGAGCGTGCGCACGCTGCACTTTTACGACGAAATCGGACTGCTGAAGCCGTCTTCTGTTGACGAACAGAACGGATACCGCTTTTATGACGAGTATGCTTTGACTCGAATGCAGGAAATTTTGTTCTACCGTGAGCTCGATTTTCCTCTTAAAGAAATCCGGATGATTTTATCCTCTCCCGATTACGACAAACAAAATGCGCTGAAAGAGCAGAAACACTTGCTAACGCTGAAAAAAGAGCGTCTTGAACGGCTCATTTCGGCACTTGACGGCGCAATGAAAGGAGAAATTGTAAGTATGAGTGTTTTTGATAACAGTGAATTTGAAGCAAAGTGCGAAGAATATGCGAAAGAAGCAAAGAAAAAGTGGGGTGATACTGCCGCTTACAAGGAGAGTGCTGAAAAAACCGCAGACTATTCAGATGATAAGTGGAAGCAGTTAAACTCCGTTATGGAAGAAAGAATCGCAGAATTTGCAGACTGCAAAAGAAAGGGCTTTGCTCCCATAAGTACGGAAGCGCAGGCGCTTGTTAAAAAATGGCAGGATTTTATCACCGAAAACTACTACACCTGTACCAAAGTAATTCTTGCCGAACTTGGCGAAATGTATGTTGCCGATGAACGTTTTTGTAAAAATATAGATAGTCACGGTGATGGCACGGCGCAGTTTATGAGTGACGCAATTAAAGCATATTGCAAATAATTATGGTCTTTCTTAAGTTAAAAGCCGGAGCAGTTTATTTTGCTCCGGCTTTTCCTTTATTCTTGATTTAAGTTTAATTTATTTTTAACAATTTGTAAAATATACTTGACAAATTGCTACTCTAACTGTATAATAATATACATTGAAGAATTTTTATACATAAAGGAGACTTTTATATGTCAGACTACACTATTGGTTTTTTTATCGGCTTTTTCGTTGTCATAACCATATCTCTGATTATAGCTATTGTTTTAAAATGTAAAAATAATCATGTAACAGAATATGATGAACGACAGCTTATTGCAAGAAATACAGCGTACAAATATTCTTTCTTTACGCTCGTATTTTACTGTATTCTATGTGGTATGCTTGATATCGCTGAAATAAAATGGGCAGAAACAGTAATACAAATGTTTCTCGGAATGTTTTTGTCAGTAGCGGTTTTTGTAGTTATATGCATTTCCAAGGACGCTTATTTCGGTATAGAAAAAGGTAAAAATAATATTCGTACTTTTTTATTATTATCGGTAATAATTACTGTGATACAGCTATTTAATTTCATATACACTGTGTTTATTGAAAAAGACTCAATAATTACAGACGGAATGTTAAACAGCGAAGTAACACCTTTATTGTGTGCTGTTGCATTTTTAATAATGATAATTGCAACGGTAATCAAAATTGTTATCAGCAAGAAAGAGCGTGAAGAAGAATGAAAAATCTCAGGCTCAAAAGCGCAAGGGCGGCGCTTGACATTTCACAACAACAGCTAGCCGAAATGGTTGGCGTATCACGTCAGACGATTTCTGCAATAGAAAAGGGCGACTATAACCCTACAATAAATCTATGTATATCAATCTGCAAAGTTCTCGGTAAAACTCTTGATGAACTTTTCTGGGATGAAAATAAGTAATTTTGGAGGAAAGTATGAAACTTGAGATAAAAAATATTTATAAAAGTTTCGGCAGTAAAAAGGTATTGAAGGGAGTATCATTTTCTGCCGAAAGCGGAGAGGCCTTTGGTTTGCTCGGCAGAAACGGGGCAGGCAAAACAACTTCAATCAGAATTTTAATGGACGTATTTGCTCCCGAGAGCGGTGAAGTTCTTATTGACGGAAAGCCTGTGGATTACAAAAAAATACGCATCGGATATCTCCCGGAAGAAAGAGGACTTTACCCCAAAAAGAGAATAATCGACCAGCTTGTTTATTTTGCAGAGCTTAACGGTCTGGCAAAACGTGACGCAGTAAAAGCAGTAGATTTCTGGCTTGAACGCCTAAAAATGAGTGAATACAGAAACAAAAGACTCGATACGCTTTCAAAGGGAAATCAGCAGAAAATCCAGCTTATTACTGCGCTTGCACATAATCCGCAGATTATTATTCTTGACGAGCCGTTTTCAGGACTTGACCCTGTTAATGCTATGTTGCTTAAAGACGTAGTAAAAGAGCAGATTGAAAAGGGCAAAATCGTGCTGTTTTCAAGTCATCAGATGAATTACATAGAGGAATTTTGCAGTAAAATAGGAATAATCAATAACGGAGAGATTGTTTTACAGGGCAGCCTGCACGATATTAAACGCAATTATGTTCGTGATCGTCTTGTTGTAAGAACTGAATATCCCGAAAAGATTGTTGACATGCTCGGCTCACAATGCTCAGTTAATGAAAGAGGAGAGCTTATTATCAAACTTAAATCTGCCGGAGATAAGCAAATGATGATGAGAGAACTTACAGAAAATTTTGATATTGACGAAATAAAAGTTTACGAGCCTTCTCTTAACGATATTTTCGTTCAGTACACAAGCAATGGGGAAAAGGAGGATAAAAATGAAACAGTTTAAAACAATCTTGAAGTTTGAGTTGCTAAACTATATTAAAAATAAAGTATTTGTGGGAATAACAATTTTTCTCGTTGCGGCAATTGCAGTAGTTATGTTTTTTCCGTATATTGCAGAAAATTTAGGTTCGCAATCTACTGATTCAACAGATTCAAAGCCTGTAATGCTGATTGTCAATGAAGCATATGATAACTCTGATATGTTGAAAGAGTCATTTTCCTTAGCTTTCACAGACTATGATGTTCGGATAACCGAGGATAGAATTGACAACATAAAAAGTTTGATAACATCAGAATCAGCAGAATGTGCTTTTGTCATCAAGAGTGATTCAAAATATGAATATTATGTAAACAACAATTCAATATACGATGAAAACACAATGATAGCTGATAACGTTCTACAGAACATTTATCGTGTAAATGCGTTGATAAATAACGGTGTGTCTTCTCAGGATGCCGATAAAATTATGAATGTTCAGATTGAGCACAACACAACAAGCCTCGGAAAAGACCAGACAAAAAATTTTTTCTACACATACATAATGATATTTGCACTTTATATGGTAATTCTTCTTTACGGTCAGATGGTAGCAACAAATGTAGCTACGGAAAAAAGCTCCCGTGCAATGGAGCTTTTGATTACAAGTGCTAAACCTGTCAGTATGATGTTTGGAAAAGTAATTGCTTCCTGTATTGCTGGTCTTATCCAGCTTGTTGCAGTATTCGGTTCTGCGTTCCTGTTTTATAATATGAACAAGTCATATTGGGACGATAATTTTATAATTAAATCAATATTTGATATGCCGCTTGATTTATTGCTTTATATGCTTCTGTTCTTTATTCTCGGATTCTTTATTTACGCCTTTTTATACGGAGCAATCGGCTCAACTGCTTCAAAGGTTGAAGATATCAATACTTCTGTAATGCCGCTTACGTTTATATTTATTGCCGCATTTATGGTTGTAATGTTCTCAATGTCATCAGGTTCTGTGGACAATGTGCTTATGAGAGTCTGCTCCTACATCCCGTTTACATCGCCTATGGCTATGTTTACACGAATTGCAATGAGTACCGTTCCGATATATGAAATTATCATATCGGTTGTAATATTAATTGCTTCGGTAATCGGAATAGGCGTTATATCTGCAAAAATCTACCGTGTAGGTGTATTGCTTTACGGCACGCCGCCAAAAATCGGTGCAATCCTTAAAGCAATCAGAAAATCTTAAATTCAGTAACGGCTGATATTCAAATTTTCTTCTGAATATCAGCCGTTTTAATCTATAGTCTATATTAATTCACTTATTATCGCATTTGAAACGAGGTAACCTTTAGGAGTGAAATATGCACTATTATCATCAAGCACCATATAACCCAAATCAGTATATTTTCTGATGATTTTTATTTTATTTTCGGGGAAATCTTCATTATATCTCGCTTTATATTCATTAAAATTCAAGCCGCTTTTAAGCCTTAATGAAAGTATAATAAATTCTTCCTCATCACCGCCATAGCAGTCAAAATAAGTTTTATTTTTTATGAAATCTTCCATATTACGGTTGTAGTAAAATCTTTTACCATTAAAAAATGAATGTGCAGATGGCCCGATTCCGATGTATTCACCACATTTCCAGTAGTTAATATTATGTCTGCTTTCGTAACCTGCCTTTGAAAAATTAGAAATCTCATATTGTTCATATCCGAGTTTTTTAAGATAATCAACAGCAAAAAGATAAAGCTTAGCCTGACTGTCCTCGTCGGGCAATTCAAGTTTATTCTGTATTCTGTCAAATACTGTTCCGCTTTCAATTTTTAAAATATACGAAGAAATGTGAGTAACTCCGCAATTTGTGCAGAAGTCAATTGATTTTTTAAGACTTTCAATTGTCTGATAGGGGATACCAAGCATAAGATCAAGAGATATATTTTTTATCCCTGCTTTTTGCGCTCTTTTAACTGTAACTTCTGCATCATTTATGCTGTGTATTCTCCCAAGTGCCTTAAGTTCCTGTTCAACTGCGCTTTGCATACCGATAGAAATTCTGTTAAATCCTGTTCTTTTCAACAAATCAAAATCAAGCGTTTTGCCCGAATCCGGATTTACTTCAACCGTAATTTCTGCATCATCTGCAATATTAAAAAATTCTTTTATCATACTCAGCAGATAAGAAAGCCTTTCAGCACCCAATATGCTCGGTGTTCCTCCGCCGAAATATACGCTTGAAACTGCTTTGTCTGTTTTATTGCCCCAAGTCTTTATATTATCCGATAAAACCTTTATATAGTTATCATAATCGTTTTCACTTGCTCTGCCGCTGTAAAAGTCGCAGTAAGGGCATTTACTTTTGCAAAATGGAATATGAATGTAAAGTCCGATATTATTACTCATAAAAACCTCATAAATGTGTTTGAGCCGGAAACAAACGTTTCCGGCTCGATTTGGAAGGTATATGAAAAAATAGGAAAAATCTGTTTTTCAACCTTTTACACGATTATATTACAACATTTTAACTTTTTTGTCAAGCTTTTGTATTAATTTATTTTTAAATAATTTATCACGTTTTTGTTGACATATACCGTAATAAAATAGTAAAATATAAAATTGTGGATATATAATAATCAGAAAACTGCTCCGAAAGGATAGTATTTTATGAGTTCTTTAAGAGATGAAATCAGCAAACGCAGGACCTTTGCGATTATTTCGCACCCTGACGCAGGTAAAACTACACTCACCGAAAAATTGCTCCTATACGGAGGTGCAATTAATCTTGCAGGCTCGGTAAAAGGCAAGAGGACAGCAAAGCACGCTGTTTCCGACTGGATGGAAATTGAAAAGCAGCGTGGTATTTCCGTTACCTCGTCGGTTTTACAATTTAAGTACGACGGTTACTGCATCAATATACTTGACACCCCCGGACATGAGGATTTCTCGGAAGATACCTACAGAACACTTATGGCTGCTGACTCGGCAGTAATGGTAATTGACGGTTCAAAGGGTGTTGAAAAGCAGACAATTAAGCTGTTTAAGGTCTGTGTTATGCGCAATATTCCGATTATTACTTTCATCAATAAAATGGACCGAGATGCTAAAAATCCCTTTGACTTGCTCGAAGACATTGAAAACGTGCTCGGAATAAACACCTATCCCATAAACTGGCCTATCGGCTCAGGTAAAGAATTCAAGGGTGTATATGACAGAAATTCAAGAAAAATTCTCTCGTTCACCGCTAATAACGGTCAGAAAGAGGTTGAAAAAGAGGAGCTTACGCTTGATGACCCGTCTCTTGAGGACACAATCGGCTATTACCACAAGCAGGATTTATTTGATGATATTGAGCTGCTCGATGGTGCTGGCGATGAATTTGACCTTGACGCAGTAAGAAACGGCAAACTTACTCCCGTATTCTTTGGCTCAGCACTTACAAACTTCGGCGTAGAGCCATTCCTTGAACAGTTCTTAAAGCTTACAACTTCACCTTTGCCAAGAGAAACCGTAAGCGAAGAAATTGACCCGATGTCAGAGGATTTTTCTGCGTTCGTATTCAAAATTCAGGCTAATATGAACAAAGCACACCGTGACCGAATTGCGTTTATGCGAATTTGCAGTGGAAAATTTGAAAAGAATATGGAAGTATTCCACGTTCAGGGCAACAAGAAAATGCGTCTTTCTCAGCCACAGCAGATTATGGCACAGGAGAGAGAAATTGTTGATGAAGCGTATGCAGGCGACATTATAGGCGTATTTGACCCCGGTATCTTTTCAATCGGCGATACAATCTGCTCTGCAAATCACAAGGTGCAGTTCAAGGGTATTCCTACCTTTGCTCCAGAGCATTTCGCACTCGTTCGTCAGAAAGACACAATGAAGCGTAAACAGTTCATAAAAGGCACAAGTCAGATTGCGCAGGAGGGTGCAATTCAGATTTTTCAGGAACTTGACGCAGGTATGGAGGAAGTAATAGTCGGCGTTGTCGGTGTTCTTCAGTTTGACGTGCTTAAATACCGCCTTGAAAACGAGTACAACGTAGATATTATTATGGAATCACTGCCTTATGAATATATCAGATGGATTGTAAATGACGACGTTGACCCAAAAACACTTGACCTTGCTTCGGACACAAAGCGTATTCAGGATTTAAAGGGAAACCATTTATTGCTTTTCACAAGCTACTGGAGTATTGACTGGGCACTTGAGCATAACAAAGGACTTGAATTAAGAGAATTCGGAACAAACTAAAAAAATTTTGGAGGATATATGCTGTACGATAAGCTCAAAAGTTACAAAGAAAGCGGCATATATCCTTTTCATATGCCCGGACATAAGAGAATAGCTATTACAAATGACGGAATAATTCCATATGAAATTGATTTAACCGAGATTGACGGTTTTGACAATCTTCACAATGCCAACGGATGCATAAGAGAAGTTGAAAAGAAGGCAGAAAAACTTTATGACGTTGACCGAGCATTTCTTCTTGTAAACGGCGCAACAGGAGGAATACTTTCTTCAATACGAGCGATGACAAACTTCGGTGATAAAATTATCGTTGCCCGCAATTGCCACAAGTCAGTCTACAATGCAATTGAGCTTTGCGGACTTATTCCGGAATACATTTTGCCTGAACTCGATGAAAAATACGGCATTTTTACTTCGGTTTCACCACAGCAGGTTGAAACGCTTTTAAGTAAAAATTCTGATACAAAGCTTGCTATTATAACCTCACCAACGTATGAGGGTGTTGTATCTGATATTAAGAAAATTGCAGATATTTGTCATAAATACGGTGCAATGCTTTTTGTTGATGAGGCACACGGAGCGCATTTTCCTTTTTCAGAAAAATTTCCGAATGAAGCCGTAAAATTCGGGGCAGATGTTGCAGTTGTAAGTTTACATAAAACATTGCCGTCACTTACGCAAACAGCTTTACTTCTTACAAATAATTCAGAATTGTCAGAAAAATTACAGGAAAATCTCTCGATTTTTGAAACAAGCAGTCCGTCATATATACTGATGAGTGCAATCGAAAAATGCCTTGACTTTATTTCTGGCAATAAGTCTGATTTTGAACTCTATACAAATAGACTGTCAGATTTCTATAATGATACAAAGTTACTTAAAAAACTTTCAATGCTGTATAATGATAAGTCTTTTCTTGAAAATTGCTTTGATTATGACTTTGGTAAAATAGTAATTTCAACTGCAAAAACAAATTTCAGCGGAACAGAGCTTGCAAAGGTTTTAAGAGAAAAGTATAATATTGAAACAGAAATGTCATATACCGATTATGTAATTGCAATGACTTCCGTATGTGATACAGACGAAGGTTTTGCAAGACTAAAAAACGCTTTGTTTGAAATTGACAACTCATTAACTGTAAAAGAAAAATTACATTCCGAATATAGTTTTTCTGAAATACCAAAACGCAGTTTTATTTCGTGCAGAAAAAATGATTTTAGATCTGAGAAAATATTTTTTAATAATGCACAGGGGAGAGTATCACTTGAATACATATGGGCATATCCTCCGGGAATACCGCTTATTGTCCCCGGAGAGGTTATAAAAAATAAAGTAATCAGTCAGATTAATATTTTAATTTCGAATAATATTCAAATCAATTCTACAAAAAATTCTATGCCCGATTTCTTATATGTCGCTGAAAATGATTGACAAATAATCAAGACTGTGGTAAGATTTATTTATAAATTCTTACAAGGAGAATGATTGCAATGAAAAGAATTAAAACCATCGAAACTCGTGACCTTAAGAAGAGCGTTAAGACAGGCGGCTGTGGCGAGTGCCAGACTTCTTGTCAGTCAGCTTGCAAAACTTCATGCGGCGTTGCTAACCAGCAGTGCGAGAAGTGTTTAAGCGAGAAATAATTTTAAATTTACTAAATTAAGGATTCAACAGCCGTTTTACCTTGAGGTTTAACGGCTTTCCTTTTGTCAAAACGGAGATAATATGATACACCAGTACAAACTTAACGGATACAATATAGTTCTTGACGTTTTCAGCGGCAGTGTTCATTGTGTTGACGAGCTCGCATACGACGTTATAGAAATGTATGAAAATAATGACAGAAATACTATTGTAAGCACAATGCTTGAAAAATACGCCGACAATCCCGAAATTACCGAGCAGGAAGTAAATGACTGCATTGATGATGTAAAGGAACTTAAAGAACAGGGAAAGCTTTTTACCGAGGATAAATATGAAAACCTTGCCTTTGATTTTAAGGCAAGAAATACTGTTATAAAAGCTCTTTGTCTGCACGTAGCACATACCTGTAATCTCAACTGCGAATACTGTTTTGCAAGTCAGGGCAAGTATCACGGCGACAGAGCGCTTATGAGTTTTGAAACAGGTAAGAGAGCAATTGATTTTCTTGTTGAAAATTCCGGCAGCAGAGTAAATCTTGAGGTTGACTTCTTCGGCGGAGAGCCTTTGATGAACTTCGATGTTGTAAAGCAGATTGTTGCATATGCAAGAAGCATTGAAAAGGAAAAGAACAAGAACTTTCGCTTTACTCTTACAACAAACGGAATGTTGGTTGACGATGACGTAATAGAATTTGCCAACAAGGAATGTCATAATGTCGTTTTAAGTCTTGACGGCAGAAAAGAAATTCACGATAATCTGCGTAAAACTGTTAACGGCAAAGGTAGCTACGATATAATAGTTCCCAAATTTCAGGACTTTGTTAAAAAGAGAGGCAATAAAGGCTACTATGTCAGAGGTACATACACGCACAACAACACCGACTTTACTAACGATATTTTCCATATGGCTGACCTCGGCTTTACCGAGCTTTCCATGGAGCCTGTTGTTTGTGCACCCGACGATCCGTATGCACTTACATATGATGATTTGCCTGTACTTTTTGAGCAGTACGAAATTCTTGCAAAGGATATGTTAAGGCGTGAAAAAGAGGGGAAACCTATAACTTTTTATCACTATATGATTGATTTAACAGGCGGCCCCTGCATTTATAAACGCATTTCAGGCTGCGGCTCGGGTACGGAATATATGGCAGTAACACCTTGGGGCGAGCTTTTCCCATGTCACCAGTTTGTAGGCGACCCGAAGTACAGCCTTGGCAATATCTACGACGGAGTTACAAATACTGAAATTCAGAATGAATTTAAGCTCTGCAACGCATACGCAAGAGAGGATTGCAAAAATTGCTGGGCAAAGCTTTATTGCAGCGGCGGCTGTGCGGCTAATGCATATCATGCTACGGGTTCAATCAGCGGAATCTATAAATACGGCTGTGAGCTGTTTAAAAAGCGAATTGAATGTGCAATTATGATGAAGGTTGCGCAGGCTGAAGAATAATGAAAAATTGGCAGGTGAGTAGCCTGCCAATTTTTATATGAAGATTCGCATAATATTTGCTGTAATTAAACATAGTATTATTCCTATTGCAGTAGGTAGCAAAGCAGAAACGAGAGTCCATTTCAGACTTCCCGTTTCTTTTTTTATCGTCAGACAAGTTGTTGAACAAGGGAAATGCATCACACACATAATCATTGTGCAGACTGCCGTTATTACAGTCCAACCGTTAGCAGAGAATAATTCAAGAAGTTGTTCATAGCTTGTGTAGTCAACCAATGTGCCGCTTGCCATATACGACATAATTATTATCGGAATAACAGTTTCATTTGCGGGAAAACCGAGTATGAAAGCCATAACTATCACACCGTCAAGACCGATTAGCTGTCCGAACGGTTCGAAAAAGTCTGTGCAATACGAAAGAATGGACGCATCTCCAATGTAAATATTTGCAGTAAGCCATATAATTGCACCTGCAGGGGCGGCTACAATTATAGCTCTGCCAAGCACAAAAAGCGTTCGGTCAAGCATTGAACGCACAATAGTCTTTAGAATCTGAGGTTTACGGTAGGGAGGAAGCTCCAATGCAAATCCGGAAGGCTCACCTTTTGCAATAGTAAGTGATAAGAACTTTGAAACAAGTAGTGTAAATAGAACACAAAGAACTATGATTCCAAGCAATATTGCTGCAACTTCAATTGACGAAACAATTCCGAATGTACTTCCTGCAAAAAACATCATAATAATTGCAATCAACGTCGGAAATCTTCCGTTGCACGGCATAAAATTGTTTGTCAGAATAGCAATCAGCCTCTCCTGCGGAGATTCAATAATTCTGCAACCCGTAACTCCGCAGGCATTACAACCAATTCCCATAGCCATAGTCAGGCTTTGCTTGCCGTGTGCGCCGCATTTTGCAAAGAATTTGTCAAGGTTAAATGCAATTCTCGGCAGATAACCCGAATCTTCAATAATAGAAAAAAGAGGGAAGAAGATTGCCATGGGCGGTAACATAACAGAAATAACCCAAGTCAGAGTTGTATAAACTCCGTCTATAAGAATACCCGTAATAAATTCAGGCATAGAAAGTAAGTTAAATAGATTGTATAGCTCATCTTTAAGAAAATCAAAAAATAAACTTAACCATTCACTCGGATAGTTTGCACCAACTGCCGTTATCCAGAAAAGCAGACCAAATAGCAATAGCATCAGAGGTATTCCGACAGCTTTGGATGTCAGAATTTTATCAGCCTTTCTGCTTTTTTCATTCATTGTTTTATTGCTGAAGAATACAGTCTGTTTGCAGATTTGCTTTGCTTTTTCAGCAAGCATTTCAGAGTTATATTTGTGATTTTCCGTGTTGAGTACATCAATTCCTTTGAAATTTCTTTCAACTCTGAAACATTTTCTTTTATTGGTACAAATATCATAGATTGTGTTTTTAAGCTCTTTAATGCCGCCTTTTCTTGTTGCACAGGTGCATATAACAGGCACTCCTAAATTAAGTGACAACTCATCAACGTCAATAATAATTCCGTTTTTCTCCGCTTCATCGCACAGATTAAGGCAAAGTATAGCGTTTTTCTGAAGTGAAAGCACTTGCAAAGCAAACGACAGATTTCTTTCAATAACGGTTGCATCGGTTACGATTACCACGCAATCTGAATTTTCATTTGCAAGAAATTCTCTTGTAACTGTTTCCTCCTCGGAAAAATCAGTCATTGAGTATGTTCCGGGCAAGTCGGTAAACAAAAATTCTTTGTCCTTTATTTTTGCAGTTCCCGAAGAACATTCAACAGTCTTACCTGTCCAGTTTCCCGTATGCTGATTAAGTCCTGTAAGTGTGTTGAAAATAGTACTTTTTCCGACATTCGGATTTCCTGCCAAAGCTACTGTGAAATCCGCTTTTATTTCAGATTTATCACTGTTTTTAATTACTGACGAATTTCGTGCAAACAAATAAAAACCTCCTGTTCATTTTATAGGAGTTACTGTAATGTATTTACTGTCTTTATTTCGTAAAGCTATAACTGCATTTTTTACAAGAAAAGCTGTAGGATCGCCAAATGGACTTCTGTAAAGCGGTGTTATAACAGTGTCTGTAAGTATGCCCATATCGTAAATTCTGTTTATAAGGCAATCATTGCAATCAATCGACGAAATTACAGCACTTTCTTCCAAGGGCAGTTTGTCAAGCGTATATTTATCTTTCATCATTCTTCACCGATTTCAACTTTTTGTAATATACTATTCAATGCATAAATATATGTTAATTGTTTTACTTTACCTAGTAGAAAATATGGTGTATAATTAGGGTAATAAAATTTAAGACATCCCGTATATTTATATAATAGGGGTGTTGTTATGAAAATTAAAAAATTTATTTTTCCTTGCGTATGCTTTGCTTTGCTGTCTGCATTTGTCTTTTTAATGATTTCTGCGGCGTTAAATATAAAGGTTTCGGTTTCTTCAGAGAGCGTAAAAACTATCCCTAATATCGTAATAGACGCAGGTCACGGTGGTGAGGACGGCGGGGCAGTAAGCGACAGCGGAGTGCTTGAAAAAGACATAAACCTTCCAATTGCAAACGATACCTCTGCACTGTTTTATCTGCTCGGATTTGATGTAACACAAACAAGAACAACCGATATTGCGCTTGACAACGGAGAAGATACAATCCGCAAACGAAAGGTTTCGGATATGAAGAAAAGGCTTGAAATATTTAATTCTTCAGAAGAAAATACAATTATCAGTATTCATCAGAATAAGTTTTCTGAAAGCAAGTATCACGGTACGCAGATTTTTTATTCACCGAACAATCCAAAAAGCAAACAGCTTGCAGACAGCATTAAATTCTCCGTTAAAGGACTTTTACAGCCCGATAACGAGCGGGAATGTAAAAAAGCTGACAGTGGAATTTATCTTTTAAAAAATACAAGCAATCCTGCCGTTATTGTTGAGTGCGGCTTTATTTCAAATAAGGATGAGTGTAATAACCTGCTTGACTCACAATATCAGAAACAGATGGCTTTTTCGATAACAGCAGGGTTTTTAAGTTACTACAATACAGACTGACAGGAAGTGTAAAAATGGCTTCAAAAATTAAAAGCGTTTATATTTGTTCGGAGTGCGGCTATGAATCTCCTAAGTGGTACGGAAAATGCCCGTCCTGCGGTGAATGGAACACAATGAATGAAGAAATAAAGGATACTTCAAAAAACGTTTCTGTTTCAAAAACACGCTCCTATTCAACGTATTCAAAACCCGATTCAATAAACGAGATTTCAACCGAGGATGAACACCGATACGATACGGGAAGTAAAGAGCTTAACCGAGTGCTCGGCGGAGGAATAGTTAAAGGAAGTCTTATACTTCTCGGAGGTGACCCCGGTATCGGCAAATCAACTGTATTAATGCAGATTTGTCAATATATGGGTGATACTCTTAAAATACTATATGTTTCGGGCGAGGAATCAAAGCGCCAGTTAAAGTTACGTGCAATTCGCCTCGGTGTTAATTCACCAAATCTTTTTGTTATGACAGAAACCGACGTAGAAGTAGTCTGCGAGCAGATTAAGTCCGTTAAACCCGACCTTGTTATGATTGACTCAATTCAGACTATGAATTTATCTGAGCTCAGTTCGTCAACAGGAAGTGTTACGCAGGTAAGGGAATGCACAAATATGCTTATGCGTACTGCAAAAGGCTGTGATATTCCTATGTTCATTGTCGGTCACGTGAACAAAGAAGGCTCAATTGCCGGTCCAAAGGTGCTTGAACACATTGTAGATACCGTCCTGCACTTTGAAGGTGACAAGCAGATGAGCTGCAGAATTTTACGAGCAGTTAAAAACCGTTACGGCTCAACGAATGAAATAGGCGTTTTTGAAATGACCGATAAAGGCTTGCAGGAGGTTGAAAATCCGTCTGTAATGCTTCTTTCGGGCAGACCGAAGAATGTTTCGGGAACATGTGTAACGTGCACGATTGAGGGTTCAAGACCTATTCTTGCAGAAACTCAGGGCCTTGCAACACAAAGCGGCTACGGAAACCCACGCAGAATGTCAACAGGCTTTGACTATAACAGGCTTTCGCTATTACTTGCCGTACTTGAAAAGCGTGCAGGATATTACTTTTCTAATTGTGATACGTATATTAATATTGTAGGAGGACTGAGAGTTGACGAACCTGCAATAGATTTGTCAATCGCAATGGCTCTTATCAGCAGTCTTAAGGACACTCCGATTGATGAAAAAGCTGTAGTTTTCGGCGAAATCGGACTTGCAGGTGAAATCAGAGCCGTTTCACAGGCGCAAATGAGAATAAATGAGGCTGTAAGACTTGGTTTCAACAAAATTATTATGCCTTATCACAACTTAAAAGGAGTGCATTGCGACGAGGCAGAGCTTATCGGAGTTAAAAATATAAGACAGGCTTTTGAGGCTATAAGCTGATGGGTACTTTTATTATGTCGGACAAGTACCCTTGCTTTTTAGATGAAATTGAAAATCTCGGTCATACTGTAATAGCAAGCGATACGGTTGATATTCTCCCGATTCCGGAGCAAAAACACGCAGATATGCAGATTTTGCCGATAAACAGTGACATATTCGTGCTCAATGAATGTACTAAACTTGCCGAAAAATTACCAAACGAAAAACTTATTTTTTGCAATAAAAAAGTGGGGCAGAGGTACCCCGATAATATTTTATTGAATTTTTTGTTTCTTAATAACACCTTGTACGGCAAGCTTTCTGCAATAGACAAAAATTTGATTGATTGCTGCAAAGCAAATAACATTAAAACAGTTAACGTAAATCAAGGTTATGCACGTTGTTCAACGCTTGTTCTTAATAGTAATGCGGTAATTACTTCCGATTTATCAATTGAGAAAGCGTTGAAAAATAATGGGGCAGAGGTGTTGCTGATTTCATCGGGTAATATTGTGCTTGACGGATATGATTACGGTTTTATCGGCGGTGCGAGCGGTAAAATTGATGAAAATACAGTTGCGTTTTTTGGCAATATTGAAAATCATCCCGATTATTCAAAAATTCTAAATTTTTGCGAGAGTCACAATGTGTCAATAAAAAATATATGCAAATATATGCCTCTGACCGACATAGGCGGAATAGTTAAAATAGCAAACTAAAAAACGGCACGAAGTTTTGATACAACGTGCCGTTTTTTGAATTATTCAGATTTCTTTTTCTTTACTTTCGACAGAGGATTTGAGTCAGCTGCGTTTTTCATCTGTTCCGAGCTTAAATGTGTGTAGATTTCAGTTGTTCCGAGGTTCTCGTGACCGAGAACTTCTTTTAGAACTCTCACGTCAACTCCACCGTGCTGATACATCAGCGTAGCCGCCGTGTGACGTAGCTTGTGACAAGAATATCCCTGTGCGTCAAGTCCGATTTTTGCGAGGTATTTATACACCATAGCCTGAATTGTTTTAACAGACATACGCTGATTATTTCGGCTGATAAACAATGCTTTTTTGTCCTTGACTCCATCTACAGGACGAACCTTCATATAATCGTTTATAGCGTCAATGCAAGCAGAATTAAGATACACAACACGTTCCTTGTTGCCTTTGCCTACAACTCTCATTGTGTTGTCAGTGCGAATATCTGTGTAGTTAAGCCCTGACATTTCGGAAACACGCAGTCCACAGTTGAGGAACAGAGTAAGTATTGCATAATCACGCTCTTTATATTTGCCTTCAACAGCGTTGAGAAGCTCAATACTTTGTTCAAGAGTAAGGTACTTGGGCAAAGCTTTTTTACGTTTAGGAACTTCAAGCTGGGCGATAGGATTGCTGTTAATCAGGTGCTTTTTGGAATACAGAAAATCAAAAAAGCCTTTTAAACTCGAACATTTTCTTGCTCTTGCAGCACTCTGATTATTACGTTCACGGTAAAGATAGTCCATATATTCATATGCGTCATTCAGCGTCACGGATTTAATCAAATTAATATCAATATCATCAATTTTGATATCCTCAAATTCTGCATCATCCGGAACAAGCTTTCTGGATTTTTTCAGATATCTGAAAAAAGTACGCAAATCAATGTAGTATTCATCAACAGTCTTTTTAGATTTAATTTTTATAGTTTCAAGATAAAACAAATATTCCTTAACAATTTGCGGAGCTTCATCACGAAATGAAACAGCCATAAAATCACTCTGCCTTAATAATTTCTATATAATTTTTATTACAATTGCTTATATTAATTTGAATTAAAATCTTATTAAAAATAAAGCTTTTTTCGATTTCTATTAATTATAACATAAAAAGAAGGTGGGATAATTCCAATATAGAATATTATACAAAATGAATATTTTGTATAATTCGGGGAAGAAGAAATTATAAAGAAACATATGAAAGGTGCTATTTTACAGATATAAAGTATAAATCAGCAGTATTTATTATAATCATCGTTCTGTGGTATCGGATGAGTAAGTCCGAGAACATTAGGCCATAAACCTGTGTCGTCAATAATAAATCCCATAATCATACCCATATGAGTATGCAGATGTCTGAACTGTGCAAGAATCAAAGTGAATTTTGTGTATTCACAATTATCCGGAAATTTCAGTAATTCTTCATCTGTCAGATTAGAAACGTATTCATCTATTTTAATCTCAATCTCTTTGAAATAATTTTCTATATCGTTACGTGACAGAATTTTATCAGTGATAACATCAAGATTATTCAGATTTTCCGAATGAATACTCGGCTCGCAAAAATTCTGGTCACAAGGATTTATAAACCATAAATCAAGTGAATGTAACATATGATAAATATGCTTGTATAGCGGCATGTTGCAGTATTCTTTATTCCATAAACTGTCAGGTACACAGTCGATTACATTTTTTACTTCCCAGAGTGCTCTTTTAGTCTGGTCAGCTATTATTTCATTTTGAGTATTCTGTTTCATTTTACCTATCCTCTATTTGTTAAATATTTAACAATCTGTAATTAATTCAATTTTACTGCAATATTTGTCAGAAAAAGTGTTTTTATAAATACTGTAATATTCTTCATAAGTTACTTCACACTTGTGTGTCAGAACTTCCATTTCGACTCCAATAAGGTTTACTTTAAACGGCATTACTGACATTCCGTTTCTGATATAAAAGGCTTTCCTGCGTTTACGTTCTTCCAAATTATCACATTCTATTTCTGTGTTTTCAATTTCAAGAACAAAACGCTTATTTTTATATCTTTCAAAAAGCAATTTTAATGCAGTTGAGCCTATGTTCTTTCCCCTGCTTTCGGGGGCAACAGCAAAATAATCAAGCAAAACCATATCATTATGAATAATCGTTATTGCAAAACCGAGAAAATCGTTGTTATCGTTCTGAATAGTAATAATTTCCATTGAGCTATTATTACACTTTTCTATTATTAAATCAAAAGGCTTTCTCTCATTCTTTGGAAAAGCAGTAAGATATAAATTTTCAATTTTATTAAGGTTATCTTCATAATTCGGGTTGAGTTTCATCATAATTCATCCTTTGCTTTAATAACCTCATTATAGCAGAAAACAAATTAAAATCAACAGAGAAAAACAGCAGACCGTTTTTATAATGCGGTCTGCTGTTTGCAGTAATATTATAAGAAAATGTTTTTAAATTAGCAAACACCCTGAGCAATCATAGCATCAGCAACCTTCTCAAAGCCAGCAATGTTAGCGCCTACAACGTAGTTGCCTTCATAGCCATACTTCTTTGCAGCAGCAGCGATGTTGTTATAGATATTAACCATAATGTCCTTAAGCTTAGCGTCAACTTCTTCAAATGTCCAAGAAAGTCTCATTGAGTTCTGGCTCATTTCAAGAGCAGATGTTGCAACGCCGCCTGCGTTAGCAGCCTTACCGGGAGCAAAGAGAAGTCCTGCATCCTGAATAAGCTTTGTAGCCTCAAGAGTTGTAGGCATATTAGCACCCTCTGCAACAGCATAGCAGCCGTTAGCGATAAGTCTCTTAGCATCTTCTTCGTTAAGCTCGTTCTGAGTAGCGCAAGGTAATGCAACATCGCACTTAACAGACCAGTCAAACTTGCCCTCGTGATATTCAGCGTTAGGACGATAGTTCTTGTACTCTGTAAGGCGCTGTCTTTTAACTTCCTTGATTTCCTTGATAGCGTCGAGGTCAATACCCTCAGCATCGTAAATCCAGCCTGTTGAATCAGACATTGTTACAACCTTTGCACCGAGCTGTGTAGCCTTCTGTGTAGCATAAATAGCAACGTTACCTGCACCTGATACGCAAACAGTTGCACCGTTGATGTCCTTGCCATTGTCCTTAAGCATAGCTTCTGTAAGATAAAGGAGGCCATAGCCTGTAGCTTCTGTTCTTGCAAGTGAGCCGCCCCAGTTAAGACCCTTACCTGTGAGAACGCCTTCATACACGTTCTTGATTCTCTTGTACTGACCGAACATATAACCGATTTCACGAGCACCTGTACCGATGTCACCTGCGGGAACGTCTGTGTCAGCACCGATGTGCTTGCAAAGCTCTGTCATAAAGCTCTGGCAGAAAGACATAACTTCGTTATCGCTCTTGCCCTTGGGGTCAAAGTCAGAGCCGCCCTTACCGCCGCCGATAGGAAGACCTGTAAGAGAATTCTTGAAAATCTGTTCAAAGCCAAGGAACTTGATAACGCCGAGATTAACAGAGGGGTGTAATCTCAAGCCGCCCTTGTAAGGTCCGATTGCGCTGTTGAACTGTACTCTGAAACCACGGTTAACCTGAACCTTGCCGTTGTCGTCAACCCAGGGTACTCTGAACATTACTACTCTTTCGGGCTCTGTGATTCTTTCAAGAATTCCTGCTTCTTCGTACTTGGGGTTCTGCTCAAATACGGGTTCAAGTGAAGTAAGAACCTCAGTTGCTGCCTGAATAAATTCGGGCTCATTTGCATTTTTTGCTTTCAGCTTTTCAAGCTGCTCACTTACATACGACATTGTATGTTCCTCCTTAAATTTAATTCACAAAAAATCCTTTGTCTTTTAGCACAACGTACTATATACATATGCTTTTCCGACTTTCTTATAATACTATATTTTTTAGAATTTTGCAACAATAATTATAACTTTCTTGCAAAATTTTCCAATTTTTTTTAATTTTTTAAACTTTAATTGATTTTTCTGCAATTTTAAATAATAAAATCGCAATGATTTTTTAAAATAAAACTGCATTTTTAATCTCCAAATTAACTTTCAACATTTGATTTTGTGTTTTGTATAATTAACAAAATTTATTTTAACATATGTTTAAACATTAATTTTAGTTGCAATCAGACATATTAACATGTTATAATTATGTTAATAATACAAATAGTAATATTTTGAAGGTGGATTTATGGATTATTGTAAGCGACTACAAGAACTTCGTATTCAAAACGGATATACGCAACAGCAGATTGCATTCATTCTACACACTCGTCAGGAGCAGTACAGTAAATACGAAAGCGGCAAACGTGAGCTTCCCATACGACATCTGATTGCTCTGTGTTGTTTGTATAAGGTTTCGAGCGATTATGTGCTTGGAATAGAAAAGTTTGTAAAATAACCTCTCCCCTTTCGGGTATAAAAAATATTATCATTACTACAGATAAAGTACAGACGAACCTGATATGATAACAACAGAGGTGAAAATGATGTACAGGATACTTCTTGTTGAGGACGATAAGAACATAAGCGAAATGCTGTGTGATTATTTTACAGAAAAAAGCTCAAACAGAATTGTAATTGACGTTGCCGATAACGGTAAAAAAGGTGCTGATATGGCTTACGAAAATACTTACGATTTACTTCTGCTTGATATTATGCTGCCCCAGCTTGACGGCTTTGAAATCTGCAAAGAAGTAAGACGTTTCAGCGATGTTCCGATTATGTTCATAACTGCAAGATGTGCTCAGGAGGATATTTTAACAGGATATGCACTCGGATGTGACGATTATATTGTAAAGCCATTTTCCCTGCCTGTGTTTTACAACAAGGTAAATGCGCTTATTAAGCGTTCAAAGGGACTTGTACGTTCCTCACTGCTGAAATCGGGAACGCTTTCGCTTAATCCGAATAACGGTATTGTTATTTCTGACGAAAAGGAAATAAATCTTCCAGCAAAGGAATACTCCATTCTTAAAGCTTTGCTTGAAAACAAAGGCTGTGTAGTATCTCGAGAAGCCCTGATAAAAGCGGCTTGGGGTTACGACAGTGACGTTGACGAACGTGCTCTTGACACTCACATAAAAAATCTTCGCAAGGCACTCGGTGATAACTCCAAAATGATTAAAACTGTAGTTAAGCGTGGCTACAGGATAGGTGAAGACTGATGAAGAAGAAACTTTTTAAGCAAAAACGCAGGCTGTTTATCAGTATAGCTGCATCTATGCTTGTGTTAAGCATAATAGTGTATGCTGTTTTTGCGGTAACAACATGTTATTCAGAGCTTGATTTATTGACAAGCAATTCTGCTTCCTCTTTTCATCAGGCTACAATAAATATGCAGAATTACGACAACGGCAACTGGGGAAACTATCTTCTGAACAGAAAGTATGATAAAGCATATAAGGATATTTTTGATGAATTTGATGCTGATGAACAGATTAAAATTACAGACAATGAAACCGGAGCGATACTTTGTCAGACGGGAAATGCGGTGTCTGTAGCATTTCAGGGGGATATAGAATATGAAGTTGACGAAACAGAAGAAGATGAGGATTCAATAGTGGTTATAGAAGAATCCTATGTCACTGGTTTTGGCTGTATTGAATTTGAACGCTTCAAAAAATCTATTACAGACGCAAAATACAACGAAATAACGGAGTATCTGACAATTAAAAATGCAGGAAACGGCGAATACTACGAGCTTTTATGTACCGAATACTACATTGATAAAAGTTATTTACAACCTAAAAGCGTTGAGATTGTTCAGACGAGCGATGATAATGACTGGTATGTTCAGGACAAGGTTATAAAGCATTATGAATTAAAGCCTACACTTGCAGATAAAAAAGCTAAATTATATCATCAGACAGAAATGCACAGAAATGTAATTGACGATGATTTTGTATTTGGAAAATACAGAGCGAGCACTGCGTTAGATGAGTATTACGAATACATAAATAAAAATTACTACACTGATGAAAACGGTAGTCAAGTGTTAAAAGATGATGTAGTTAACACATATGAAGTTAATATGTACGGAGAATACGAAACACATACAATAGTAAACGTTGCACCGTTTACGTATATATACTCAAACTGGGAACAAATGTCTGTAAAGCCATACAATTCCGAAGAAAATATATCTTTCATATGTAGCTATGCACGAAAGTTCAACGTGCTTGATAGCTGTTCAGATAAGCTGATTTTTATGCTTGTGTTTATCCTCGCAGTATTTCTGATAACAGGCGTAATAATCGGGGCAGTAACGTGGCGAACGCTGAAAAAACAAATAGAACAGGAAAACCGCTTGAGAACTGTTACAAATGCAATGTCGCACGAGCTTAAAACTCCGCTTTTTATAATCAGTGGATATTCGGAATACCTTGAAGAAAACATAAACACAGATAAGCGATCGCTTTTTTGCGAGATTATAAACGAGCAGACAAGGTCAATGAATATGCTTGTTTCAAAAATGCTTGATTATTCAAAGCTCGACTCTGCAAGCTTTAATCTTAATGTTCAAAAATTCAGCCTTACTCAGCTTACAAGCAAAATCCTTGAAAGCTATATGATTTATGATATAAAACTCGAAAGTGACGGTGACGTAAATATCAAGGCTGATAAAAAGCTTATGAAAAGCGTAATAGAAAATCTCGTTGACAATGCAGTCAAATACACTACTGATATTAATGATATAAGCATTAAGATAACAAGCAAAAGATTTTCAATCAGCAATCCTTGTGAGGAATTAACAAAAGAAGAAATCAACGATATGTGGCAGCCCTACCACCGCAAGGCAGAGCACAATGACATTGAAGGTCACGGTCTTGGTCTTGCAATGGTAAAAAGCATACTTGACCTCCACAAATTTAAATCAGGAGCTAAGTATATGGAAGGTAAAATTACATTTTACTTTGATTATTAATTTTTGGCATAAGAAAACAGAGCCTTGGAAAATACCAAGACTCTGTTTTGCTATAAGAAATTAAATTTTGTTATTCTTTCTTATCAGTAACTTCTTTTTCAAAGTTTACTGCATCAGCTACATTCTGACTGTTGAATTTATAATCCTTGTCAGGGAAAACAGCGTTTAAAATAATTCCTGCAAGAGAAGCAACTGCAAGAGGTGAAAGTGTAATTGTTGCACTGCCGATTGCAAAGCTTACTGTATCCGAAGAAAGACCGAGTGCACATACAAGAATTACAGCGGCAACAATAAGGTTACGTGATTTTGTAAAGTCAACCTTATTTTCAACTACGTTTCTTACACCGATTGCAGAAATCATACCGTAAAGAACGAATGAAATACCGCCGATTATACAGCTTGGAATCGAGCCGATAATTGCGCTTACAACCGGGAAGAACGAAACACCTACCGCAAAGAATGCTGCAATTCTGATAACCTTGGGGTCATAAACTCTTGTAAGAGCAAGAACACCTGTGTTCTCTCCGTAGGTCGTATTTGCAGGACCGCCGAAAAGAGAAGCTAAAGTAGTTGCAAGTCCGTCACCGAGAAGTGTTCTGTGTAAACCGGGATTCTCAATGTAGTTTTTGCCTGTTGTTGAACCGATAGCGCAGATGTCGCCGATATGCTCCATCATAGTTGCAAGTGCGATGGGCACAATAGCAATGATTGAGGAAGCAATAAGTGCGCCGTTAGTGAAGTCAACACCGCCGAATACGGTCTTTTCCCAGATTACGGGAATACCGATAAGACCTTCACTGCCGAAAATATTACCTTGTGAAATGTTTGTAAAAATAGTATTGAGCTGTGAGAAATCAAATATAGCTGTATACTGTCCTGTTGCCTCATTAAATCCGCCCGAGAACAGCCACGGTAAATCCTGAATAAGCTGTGGATTTGCTTCTCCGATAAAGTAAAGAATAAGTCCGACTGCATACGAAATAACAAGTCCGAGAATAATAGGAATGATTTTAGCCATTCCCCTGCCCCATATGTTGAACACAATGATTACTGCGAGGGCAACAAGAGCAAGAACCCAGTTAGTTGAGCAATTACCAACAGCGGAAGGAGCAAGTCCGAGTCCTATGGCTATAATAATCGGTCCGGTTACTACAGGTGGGAAAAATTTCATGACTTTATTAATTCCGACTGTTTTAATTATTGCCGCAAGGACAAAATACAAAAGTCCTGCGCATGCAACGCCCAAACAAGCATAGGGCAACATTGAATTCGGGTCTTCCGGGTTTAAAGCCTTAATAGCTGCATATCCGCCAAGGAAAGCAAAAGACGAGCCTAAAAATGCAGGAACCTGAAATTTAGTCAGCGCATGGAACAAAAGTGTACCTAAACCAGCCATAAGCAGTGTGGTTGAAATATCAAGTCCCGTGATAATTGGCACCAGAATCGTTGCTCCGAACATTGCAAACATATGCTGCACGCCGAGCAGAATCATTTTTGGCTTGCCGAGTGTTTTGGCGTCATATATGGCGCCGGTATTTTTTTTCATTGAAATCCCTCTTTCTTGTACGTTTTCTATTATTATAATTCCAATTTATATAAAAAGCAACATTATTTTTTTAAAATAAGAAAAAATACAGAGTAATATTGACAAATTTACATGTTTTTAGTATTATTATTTTAAATATATGATGCACAAATTATTATATGAAATCTGTGTTACTGTATAAATTTATTTGGAGGAATTTTAAAATGTCAGTCAGCTATATGACGCACCCGCTTATTAAACATAAAATAACGCTGATGCGTAATGAAAAAACATCAACAAAAGAGTTTCGTAATCTTGTTGAAGAAGTTGCTATGCTTATGGGATACGAGGCTCTGTCGGATTTACAAATGATTGAAACTACTGTTAAAACGCCTATTGAAGAAACAAGACAGCCTGTAATTGCCGGCAAAAAGCTTGCAATTGTTCCCATACTGCGTGCAGGTCTGGGAATGGTAAGCGGAGTCCAGGCTCTTGTTCCGTCTGCAAGAATAGGGCATATCGGTCTTTATCGTGACCCAGAAACTCATGAACCGCATGAATATTACTGCAAGCTTCCCGAGCCGATTGAAGAACGTCAGATTCTTGTTGTTGACCCGATGCTTGCAACAGGAGGCTCGGCAATTGCCGCTGTAGATTTTATCAAACAGCATGGCGGTAAGCGTATTAAATTTATGTCAATTATCGCCGCACCAGAAGGCGTTAAGGCTCTTACTAAGGCTCATCCCGATGTTCAGCTTTATGTGGGTTGTTTAGACCGTTGCTTAAATGAAAATGCCTATATCTGCCCCGGTCTTGGTGATGCAGGAGACAGAATTTTCGGAACAAAATAATAATCAAACAGAAACTAAAAAGCTGTATCAAACCATTTTGGAATTTGATACAGCTTTTTCTTTTTCGTAAATTATAAAGTCAGAATTGCTGAGCATAACGTAGGAACAGCGTTGAAATTACAAAAACCGATCTGTTTATATTATCTACGATTCCAAATCAATTTGTCTTACCTTATCTCTTACTTTAAGTACAAAAGAAGGCGAAACAGAAAGCTCATCAATTCCCATACGCAGAAGTCTTTCGGTTAGTGTTGTATCTGCGGCGAGCTCACCGCAAATGCCAATCCACGTTCCGTTTTCGTGTGCGTTTTCAGCAGATATTTCAATAAGTCTTAGTATCGCTTCGTGATGTGTATCGCAGAAACGATCAACGTGAGAATTCTGTCTGTCACAAGCAAGAGTGTACTGGATAAGGTCGTTTGTTCCTACGCTGAAAAAATCAACCTGAGGAGCAAGCCTGTCGCTGATAATTGCCGCCGCAGGAGTTTCAATCATTATTCCAAGTTCCACCTTTTCTGAATACTCTATATTCTCTTCATCAAGCTCACACTTAACCTGCTTGCAAATCTCCTTGATTTCTTCAATTTCACTTACGCTTGTAATCATCGGGAACATAATTCCGAGGTTTCCGTGAATTGATGCTCTGTATAATGCCCGAAGCTGAGTTTTAAAAATTTCAGGACGAGTAAGGCAAATGCGTATTGCCCTGAGACCTAGAGCAGGATTATCTTCTTTGTCTAAATTGAAGTAGTCTGCTTGCTTATCGGCTCCGATATCCATAGTTCGGATAATCACCTTTTTGCCCGACATCTTTTCAAGTACGCTTTTGTAAGCTTTGAATTGCTCTTCTTCAGTGGGGAAATCGGAGCTTTCAAGATACAGAAATTCACTTCTGAAAAGACCTATGCCGCCGGCATCGTTTTCAAGTGCTTCGTCGACATTTTTCACGCTTCCGATATTTGCAAAAATATCTACCCTTGTTCCGTCAAGCGTAATGTTCTCTTTGCCTTTAAGATTTTCAAGTTGAACCTTTTTTTCATTCTCATCCTTCAGTTTTTTCTCATAAAGAGTTACAGTTTCGCTGTCAGGTTCAATAATAAGCTCGCCTGAAAAACCGTCTGCAACAGCTAACTGACCGTCAGAAATTTCGTCGAGGAACTCCTTCCCTACGCCGATAATTGCAGGTATATTCATACTTCTTGCAAGGATAGCCGTGTGTGAGTTCGACGATCCATAAGCAGTAACAAATGCAAGTACTTTATTTTTGTCAAGACTAACCGTTTCACTCGGAGCAAGGTCATCTGCACAGATAATCAACTTATCTTCGGTCGATAACTGCTCTGTTTTACTGTCAGTCAGACAACTGATAATTCTGTTGGAAATATCCCTGACGTCAGCAGCCCTCGCCTGCATATAGTCATCATCCATAGAAGAAAACATTTCTGAAAAGCTGTCGGAAGCAGACGAAACCGCATACTCGGCATTAAATCCTTGTAAGCCAATCATATCGGTTATTGCGTCGTTGTAATCCTCGTCTTCTATCATCATCATATGGATTTCAAATATCTGGGCGTTGTCCTCTCCCGCTTCTTCTAATGCCTTATTATAGATTTCTTCAAGTTGAGCGAGTGCAGACTGCTTTGCCTTTTCAAATCTGTTCAGCTCAGCCTCTTTGTCTGCAACCTTAACAGATTCAATTTTAACTTTTTTGCGCTTAAAAAGTGAAATTTTTCCTAAAGCAACTGCATCATAAATGCCTTTGCCGATATATTTTGTCATTTTGACACCCCATTACAGATTAGCCTCAAGGAATTCTTTTATACCCTTTTTAGCCACTTCCTCGTCACTTCCGCTGATGTTTACAGTTACTGTATCGCCGCATTTTACGCCAAGTCCCATAAGAGCCATCAGTTTTGTGCAGCCAACGGTCTTTTCTCCCTTTGTTATTGTGATTTCACTTTCATAAGCTTTTGCAGCTTTGGCAAGTAAACCTGCCGGTCTTGCGTGAATTCCAAGCTCATCTTTGATTGTGTAATTAAATGTTTTCATAATATAAATCCTTTCTTTAACCGATAATTCGGCATTTATTTAATTTCTAAAATCTTATTGCCTGCCGATATACTGCCGTTTGCAACAGCCGATATTGAATTGTAATCATCTGTATTGCAGACAATCATTGGAGTAGTTGTTTTATACCCTGCTTTTTTAATGCCGTCAATGTCAAAAGTAATCAGCAAATCACCTTTCTTTATCTGCTGACCGTCCGTAACGTGAGTTTCAAAGTGCTCTCCGTTAAGCTTAACTGTATCTATTCCTATGTGAAGAAGAATTTCACAACCTGAATCGGAAATAAGATTAACAGCGTGCTTTGTGTCAAATACCATATCTACCTTTCCGTCACAAGGAGCAAACAGCTTACCCTCACTTGGCTCAACAGCAATTCCGTCACCTAAAACTTTATCCGAGAAAACCTCGTCTTTTACATCTTCGAGTTTCACGACAGTTCCGTTTAAATGAGAATACAATGTTTCTTTTTTATCGTGATTCTTTTCAACGGGAGTTTTATTTTGCAAATCTTCTTTTATAGAATTATCGTTTGATGATTCTTCTAAAATTTCATCAATTTTGTCAGAAAACTCTGAATCAATAAAATCTTCAAGGTTTGATTTTACAACCGACACCTGTGGGCCGTATACTACCTGAACTCCGTTTCCTTTATGAATTACGCCCGATGCACCGCTTTCTTTCAGAAGATTGTCAGTTACCAAATCAGTATTGACTACAGTAATTCTCAGTCTTGTGGCACAGCAGTCAACATCGGAAATGTTTTCTTTTCCTCCAAGGCCTTTCAGTATCAATGCACTTATTCTGTCAAACTCATTATTTGATTTCTTAACTTTCGCTTGTTTTCTTTCATTCAAATCCTTACGGGTGTAGAGTTTCGTTTCCTCGTCGTCTGCTTCTCTGCCCGGAGTTTTGTAATTAAACTTTTTAATCATAAAGTAGAATACAAAGTAGTAAATTACTGCATAAGCAAGACCGACAACTACAATCCATATCCAGTTTGTCTTGTCATTACCCTGCAAAATTCCGAATAGAGTAAGGTCAATCAAACCGCCTGAAAAGGTCATTCCTACTCCAACATTAAAAATATGCATAAGCATATACGAAAGTCCTGCAAGAACACAATGAACTGCATACATAGCCGGCGCAACAAACAGAAATGTAAATTCAAGCGGTTCTGTGATACCTGTAATCATAGAAGTAAGTGCGGCTGATAGCAATAATCCCCCGACTACTTTTTTCTTTTCAGGACGTGCAGCCTTATACATAGCAAACGCAGCAGCAGGTAGCCCAAAAATCATAAACGGGAACTTACCGGACATAAATCTTGTTGCTTCTACCGAGAAATGCTCAGTTGATTTTGATGCAAGTTCTGCAAAGAATATATTCTGTGCTCCCTGAACAGTAACTCCATCAATAATCATCGAACCGCCAAGTTCTGTTTGCCAAAAAGGCATATAAAATACGTGATGAAGTCCGAACGGAATTAAAGCTCTTTCAATTATTCCGTAAATCCATGTTCCTGCATAGCCCGACTGAAGAACAAGATTACCGAGCTGTGAAATTCCAGCCTGAACAAAAGGCCAGATAAAAAACATTGCTGAACCTACAAGCAGATACACCACGCTGGATATGATCGGAACAAATCTTGTACCGCCGAAAAATGACAGAACCTGTGGAAGCTGAATTTTATAAAATTTATTATGCAGAGCCGCAACACCGAGTCCGACAATGATACCTCCGAAAACACCCATCTGTAATGTAGTAATGCCGAGCGTTGTTGTAGTTGTATTGGCACCCATAGCCTCAACTCCGCCTTTGGCATCAATTAATGCGCTTATAGCGGCGTTCATAACAAGATAGCTGATTGCACCAGAAAGAGCGGCAACCGCTTTTTCTTTTTTAGCCATACCGATTGCAACACCCATTGCAAACAATAACGCAAGATTGTCAAAAACAACACTGCCGGTATTTTTCATCAAGTCAAAAATTGTGTAAAGAAATCCGCCCTCTTGAATTACACCATTTAGGTTATACGCTTCAAGAGTAGTCGAGTTAGTAAAGGAGCTTCCGATTCCGAGGAGCAGACCCGCAATAGGAAGCAGTGCAATCGGCAACATAAATGAACGCCCGACTCTCTGTAATACACCAAAAATTTTGTCCTTCATAATTTAGCACCTCCGTTTTATTATGTACAAAAACTCTCTTAATTCATATTTTTTGCAGTAATTTTCATAGTATTTATGAAAATTATTTTCATATAAATTTAAGTTTAAGCTTTGACAAGTATATTATATAAAACGAAGTGCAACAAAAGTGCAACAAAAACGACCTTTTTTACAAATTTTTTGATTTTTTTTAAATTTTTTCGTAAATTAAAACTCTGTTACATAATAAAAGAGAAGTCTGAATACAAACTTCTCTTTAATAATATTCAGTTAAATATTCTTCTTTTTTAAAATTGTAAACTGTGATACCAGAATTGCTGCTAAAACTATAAGAAGTACAAAACACGAAATTTCCTGAGACAAATCAATACCAAAGTCATGTGTATTAATATAGTTTGCAATAAATGGTACGGTAATAGTTTGCAATAAATGGTACGGTAGCAGTTAAAATTCCGCCGAAAAGATATATAATTCCTGAAACAAAAGCAAACTTTGAGGCACTTTCATCAGTATAAATATCTATATTCATAATACCCACGCACTTTTTTGTAGTCAACTGGAAAATTGCAATAACAACCGCTAAAACACCTGTGGCAATAATTGTATAATCAAAACCGTTCATAATCAGTCACCTCATAGTATTATTTCTAATTTTTATTATCTGTTGTTCCGATATACTGTGATTTTCCAAAAGCAAGAATCAGATAGAATATTGTCGGCAAGAAAACTAATCCGATAGCAAATCCTGTTCCATGACCGAATGCATTTGAAAGCTTGAAAGAATGAAGAACATCAATGTAAAGAGCAAGAAGTGTAAAAGCGTAACCTATAATATAAATAACGGATTCAAAACCGCCTAATGAATAATTAAAACCTGTCATAACAGAACCTGCAACAGCGAGGATTAACATAAGCCAGAAGAAAATTGGCTTCCAGCAAATTTTAAATATTGTATGACCGTCGTATAATGGAATGATTGCTTTCCAGCCGGGCTCCCCTGCTTTTTTTAAAATTCTCCACCACGCAATAACTGTTACTGCAAAAATAACAAATAAGATTGCAATAATAATAGCGAGCATTAATAATAATGCAGAAGTGTGTATGGTGTTTAAATAACTTTGTAAATAATCAAACATAATATTTTTCCTTTCAAAATTTAATTAATAATTTGTATTTATGAATTAAGTTTACCAAAATTTTTTATCTGTTCATTTTAAAAACCTCCGTATTTTTAAGTATTAAGAGATGTTCTCTTTGTTACAGCTACATAATATCATTCCGACTATGACAAAATACGGACAAATAAAAAAACAGTGCTGAAATTTTAAAATTTATCAGCACTGCTATAAAAAATTAAATTTTCTTTCATTCTACCTTCATCATTCTGTATCCCACTCCAATGTGAGTCTGAACATACTGCGGAGAATCAGGTTCTTTTTCAAGCTTTTTTCTCAGCGTAGCCATAAAGACACGCAAGGATGCAACATCGTTTTCCCAACTGCTTCCCCATATGCTTTGCGTTATAAATGTGTGAGTAAGCACCTTACCTACATTTTTGGAAAGCAGACAGAGGAGCTTGTATTCAATAGGAGTCAAATGGAGCTCTTTGTCGTTAAGGTAGGCACAACCTGCGGCATAGTCAACTCGGAGCTTTCCGTTAGTGAAAACAGAGGATTCTGTATGTGATTCATTCTGCATCATATTAAGACGTCTTTGAGTAACTCTTAATCTTGCTAAAAGTTCTTCAACAGAAAACGGTTTTGTTAAGTAATCGTCGGCACCTGCATCAAGTGCGTCTATTTTATCGGTATCTTCGCTCCTTGCGCTGATTACAATAATCGGCATATTTGACCATGTTCGGATTTTCTTGATTACGTCAACGCCGTCCATATCGGGCAGTCCTAAATCAAGCAATACAATATCAGGATTGTGCGACGACGCCTCGAGAATTGCAGTAGCACCGTTAGGAGCGGTAATATAACGGTAATCGTGCGCCTTAAGTGTAGTTGCAATGAGGTTTTTTACCGAATTGTCGTCCTCTACAACTAAGATTAACGGTTTATTCATGAATTTGTGCCTCCCCGGCAGGTAACATTATGGTAAACACCGTACCATGAGGTGTGTTATCGGAAACTTCTATTTTTCCGCTGTGTGCATTTACAATAGATTTACACAATGAAAGTCCGAGTCCCAGACTTCGGCGACTGTCAGCAACCTTGTTAGCTCCGCTGTAAAACATATCGAATACTCGCTCTTTCATTTCATCGGGTATTCCCTCACCGTCATCGGCAATTGATACAAATGCTTTATCACCTTGTTTCCAAGTTTTTATTAAGATATTCGAGCCTTTGGGTGTGTACTTAATTGCATTGTCAACAATATTGATAATAACCTGCACCATAAGCTTTGCATCCATTTTGGCGAGCAGATATTCTTCGTTATGCTCTACGGTGATATGATGCTCTACCCTTTTTCTGTTTACATGCTGCAACGCTTCCGTTATTACATCATCCATTAAATCTTCCGTAATGCGTATGTTGAGTCTGCCCTCCTCTATCCTTGTTACGGAAAGCAGATTTTCAACAAGATTTATCAGCCACATTGAGTCATCATAAATATCTGTATAAAGCTGAATTTTTGTTTCTTCATCAAAAGAGTCACCGTTTGAAATAAGGTTGCTTGCATTACCCGAAATAGAAGTCAGAGGTGTACGCAAATCGTGGGAAATTGCACGAAGAAGATTTGCACGCAGCTGTTCATTCTTTGCAAGAATGGCCGCTTCTTCCTTTTCTTTTGCGTTCTTTTCATTTTCCATTGCAAGTGCGCTTTCGCCGAGAATTGAAAGCAAAATGCTGTTTTCAAACGCATCGGGCGGGTTTCCGTCTATTACAATTCCTGCTACTCCGTAAACGTTATCCTGAACACGAATTGAAAGATAAAGGCATTTTGTATTTGACAAAGTATCTGTTGTCGCTCCTGCGTGTTTGTTGTTTTTCAGCACCCACATTGCTACGGCTCTCTCGTTTTCCGAAGTATAATCAGTGCTGAAAGATTTCTCAGAAATTTTGAAAATTCTCGGCTCACCTAACTCGCCTTTATCTGTCGGATAAATTATTACGTCTTTATTCAGCAGCTTGTTAAGCTGATTTGCTGTTACGGTAATTATTTCGTCTTTGCCCTTTGCTCGCTGTAAAAGCTGATTTGTATCAAGCAAAACCTTTGTCCTAAATGCCGCCTGTGCAGACTGCTTGGCGTGATTTTTCATTCTTGCGGCAAGTGTTCCCGTAATAAAAGCCGCTAAAAACATAACTAAAAAGGTAACAGGATAACCGCTGTCATAGGCAAGGAGCGTATATCGTGGTTCGGTAAACAAAAAGTTAAACACAATTACGCTGACAAAAGAAGAAATAAGACTGTAAATTTTATTTTTGGTGGCAATTGAAGTAATAAGAACACCGAGAATATATACAGTGATAATATTAACTTCGCTTAAACCGAGGTTATCAAAAATAACGCCTATACAGCTTGCCGCAATAAGAATTGCTATGCTTTTAAGAATATCTGTCGCTGATAAAATGATATTACTTAATCTTCTTTTCCTTGACTCACGGTACATCGATTCAGAATTCGGAATCCACTCAAGTCTTTTATGTGATTCGATATATCCTGCATCATATCCGAAAGTTTTTTTACGATGTCCTCTGTATTTACTGTTTCCTTCCCGATTGATAACACGAAGTATTTCATCTGGATTTTGTCTTGATTCTGCCATATTTAAATTACCTCGGATTTTACACTTAATATGAATTGTGTATTTATCCTGTAAATTATAACACAAAATATATTATTGTTCCATACTAAACTGTGGTCATTGTTTTCATTCTAAAAAATAAATTGAACAGATTAACATATCACTTTTTACTATTATCGTCTTTATCTTTATTAATGTTTCTGCTGTTTTCATCAAGAAAAGATTCAAGACGCTTTATCAGAAAATATCCGATACAAATCAGCAAAATTAAACTTACCGCAATAACAACGCTCTCCATGATTATGCCCCGCAATAGTATCAAATATGAAAACACTTATGAATACTTTTCATATCACCCAGAACAAGCATAGTATCACCATTGCACAGCTCGGTTGAAGAAGAAATATTCATATTCATTTTTCCGCTTTGCTTGAGTGCCATTATATTGATATTGTATTTTTTGCGGATATCCAACCTTCCTATACTCTTTCCTATCCAGTTTTGCGGAACGGAAATTTCAAAAATTGCATATTCATCACTTAACTCTATGTAATCAAAAATATGGTCTGAGCTGTATCTTATAGCCGTCCAGTTTGCCAACTGCTTTTCGGGATAAACAATTTCGTCAGCGCCGTTGCGAAGAAGCAGTTTTGCCTGAACATCCCTTGCAGCTCTTGAAACTACCTTTTTGGCACCTAATTCCTTTAAATATGAGGTAGTTACAAGAGAGCTCTGAAAGTCGTCACCGATTGCAACAATGCAGACGTCAAAATTATTGACACCGAGCGAATGAAGAAACTCATAATTTGTAGCGTCGCCGATATGTGCATTAACTACGTAATGCATAATTTTGTCTACTCGCTCCTCTTCTTTGTCAATCGCCATAACCTGATGATGAAGTTCACTTAATTTGTAGGCTATATGCCTTCCGAATCTGCCAAGTCCTATAAGCAAAATTGATTTCATTTTCCAATTCCCCTTAATTCACCGTTTCATTTTTTAAAGAACTGTTGTTAAAAGTATACAGTATTTATCTGTCTTCTTTAAACATATTAATAATATATTAAGTAATATTAAGTAAATATAAGGAAAATTAATAAAATATTAAGATTGTATAAAGATAAAAACATCCGAACAGTAATAACCTGTTCTTATGCAAAAATATATATTTCTTATTCCAAAATTTCGTCAAGCATAAGATTGACTCTTAAGACATTAACGGTTTCCGTTGGTATCAATAATCGAAAATACGATTTTATAATAATACTGAAAAACCATAGAGAAATCAGACTTGTTAAGTCATTTATAATATTATATAATTATTGTAAATAACTTTTTAGGTTAATAAAATGCTTATTACAATTAAAAATTAATTTTTTATCAATTCTGCTCTCCCACTGTTTTTCAGCCTTATCCAAGCAGACTTGATTATTCAAATAAAGACGAATTTAATATCCTTACTGTAATTTTTGAATAAACTATTTTATTTCAGAGAGGAGATTTAGCATTGAAGAAGAATACAAAAGCTTTTATCCTTACCGGAACAATCGGTGTATTGCTATTGTTTGCTTTTTTGTTTGTATGGACAGCTGTTAATTATCAAACAGCATCAGTCGATACGGAATCATCAAAAGTTTCAATTATCGGTGAATACAGCACAGACGGCGAAAACTGGAAAAAGATGCAGTCAAGCAATAACTTTGAGAATGATAATTACGAAACTGTGATTTTCAAAGGAAAGCTGTCACAGAATATACCGAAAAATCAGTATCTGATTATTTCAATGTGTGATGTATGGGTGGAACTTAAAGCAAACGGAGAAATCGTCGCTACAAATTATTATGATTCAGGAGTATCAACAATTACGCCCGGTAATTCTATTGCTTACATATCATCTGACGACATTCCCGATAATGCAGAAATTGAACTGGCTATTTCAAATCCTTACACTGTTTTTGCCGGTTTTAATCCTATACAAGATACACTTGATAACCTTACAATCGGTAACAAGGATGCATTATACAACGACTTGCTAAAAAACAACACTCCTGCTATTTTAGTAAGTCTTGCAATTGTCTTTTTAGGATTGTTCGCATTTACCCTTGCAGGCTTGCTATGGAAGAATGTAATGTCAAGAAATATCGCACTTGCACTTATGGCGATTACGGGTGGTATTTTTGTACTCACCGACTCAATTTACACCTATCTCCCGTTATGGATTGGCAACCCGGTTCTCTGTATGGTATTTGACGAATTTGCTACATATCTGTTGCCGATTACGGCTTTTCTGTATGTCAGAGTGAATGTTGAAGACAAGCGTTGCAAAGGATATATTTCAATACTCATTATTGTATCTATACTTCTGACTATGGCAGCAGTATTCTTGCAGTTGTTCGGCGTTATGGATATTCTGAAAAGTCAGATTTTTGTATTCCCGTTTATCCTGCTCGGAAGTATGGGCAGTACTATTTGCCTTATCTACGAAGCATTCAAGCTCAAAAGTAAAAATTCAAGGGCAGTTCTCATTTCGGTTTGTCCGTTAGTCGTGGCAGGACTTATTGATTTTATCAACTCCTTAACAGGTTTCACACACGACCGTGTGTTCATAAGATTAGGTCTGCTTATCACAGTTGTCATTCAGATTTATCTTCTGTTACGCGAAACAAGAGAACATCAAAAGGAGCTTTTGCGCTATCAGGAATTGCAGAATGAAATGCTGCAAATGCGTGTTTCAATTATGGTCTCGCAGATACAACCGCATTTTCTCTATAATTCGCTCACTTCAATCGCACAGCTTTGCGAAAAAAATCCCTCAAAAGCAAAGAAGGCTACTATTGAATTTTCTGAGTATCTGCGCAGGAATATGAATTCACTCAAGGAACAGGCTCCCGTACCGTTTGAAAGTGAGCTAAAGCACCTTGAAACCTATCTGTCACTTGAAAAAATGCGCTTTGGCGATGAGCTTAACATTGAATATGACATAGAAGCAACAGATTTTCTTATCCCATCCCTCACAGTACAGCCTCTTGTTGAAAATGCCGTAAAGCACGGTGTAGGTATGAAAGAGACCTAAAGCAACAGGCATATATTCAGAAAATTATTTCGGCAATGATGAAAAGCCTGAAAAAATGCGGTGCGGCTGACGCAGTGTTTAAAAAATACAACAGCCTTTCTGTAAATGTAAGCAAGCTTGACTGCGATTACTATCGCTTTAAGGAGCTTGACTCAGGTGCCGTTAATTCCTACAACAGCGAATATATGGCGCAGTATTATTGGGCAGACTTTATGTTTGATGACTACGATTATGATGAGGATTATTAATTTAGTCTTCTGAACAAACTTCATACAAATATATAAAGTGCAGTAAATTTACATTATAGTAAACTTACTGCACTTATTTGATTTACCGTTTTTCCTTAATTTGGGTATTGTATTAAACTAATAAAAACTTAAATATCGTTTCTGACAAGGTCCTCGTAGCTTTCACGTTTGATAATTACACGTGATTTTCCGTCTTTAACCATTACCATAGCAGGGCGGGGAATTCTGTTGTAATTTGAAGCCATTGAGTAGTTATACGCACCTGTTGAAAGGACAGCGAGTGTGTCGCCCACCTCTACCTTTGCAACCTTTGTATGCTCTTGAATAAGGTCGCCGCTTTCACAGCACTTACCGGCAATTGTTACGGTTTCATCTGCTTCCTTATCAGCCTTGCTTGCATTTACAACAGTGTAATCAGACTGATAGAGTGCATAACGAATGTTATCAGTCATACCGCCGTCAATTGAAACATAAGTTCTTGCATTGGGAATCTCCTTTTTGCCACCGACGGTGTAAAGAGTGATTCCGGCTTCACCTACAACAGATCTGCCGGGCTCAATGTAAATAAACGGAACAGGCAGACCGTATTCGGCAGATTTCGCCTTAACAGCAACAGAAACCTTTTCCATATAGTTTTCATAAGGAACAGGCTCGTCCTTGCTTGTATACATAATACCAAAGCCGCCGCCCAGGTTGAGCTCTGAAATTGTAACGCCAAGTTCATTTTTGATTTTGCCGATAAAGTCCATCATAATTTCAGCGGCTGTTACAAACGGGTCAATATCAAAAATCTGTGAGCCGATGTGACAATGGAGTTCTTTAAGTGAAACGTTTTCAAGCTTTATTGCCTCTTTAACAGCTTCAAAAGCCTCCCCTGTTTCAAGCGCAAAACCGAATTTTGAGTCAATCTGACCTGTTCTGATGAAGTTATGGGTATGTGCGTCAACACCGGGCTTAATGCGGAAAGAAATGTTTACCTTCTCGCCCATTTCTCCTGCAATTTTATCAAGTAATTCAAGCTCGTAAAGATTATCTACAACGAACTTGCCTACCTTTGACTCGATAGCAAACCTGATTTCATCTGCTGTTTTGTTGTTGCCGTGAAAATGTACCTTTTCCATAGGAAAGCCCGCCTGTAAAGCAGTATAGATTTCACCGCCTGAAACTACGTCAAGACCGATGTTTTCTTCCTTTGCAATTCTGCAAAGCTCCTTGCAGGAAAGTGCCTTGCTTGCATAAAGCGGCATACCGTTTCCGTCATAGAACTTCTTAAAGGAGTTAACATATGAACGGCATGTTTCTCTTATTACATTTTCATCAAGTACATAAAGAGGAGTGCCGTATTCCTTTGCAAGCTCTAAAGTATCGCACCCTCCAATTGTAAGATGTCCCTTTTCGTTTACGTTAAGACAATCGTTTACAAACATTGCTCATACCTCCGTATTATTAAAATTATTAATAGATTCTTCAATCAGTTTTCTGATTTCCTCATTTCCAAACCCTGTCTGCGCAGAAAACGGAATTAACGGAATATGCTCAATTGTGCTGAAAATATCCTTGTAATATTCCATCTGCTTTTCAAACTGCGTCTTTTTAAGTTTATCACTTTTTGTGAGCACCGCCGCAAAATTGAAACCGCCTCTGTATAGAAAATCAATCATATGCAGGTCGTCATCTGTAGGCGGATGACGCAAATCGAGAATCTGAATAACAAGTGCACGCTTTCGCTCTTGATTAAAGTACCCCTCAACAAGCTTTGCCCAACGCTCTTTTTCAGCCTTTGATACCTTTGCATATCCGTAACCCGGCAAGTCTACCATTCTGAATTCACGCAGTTTATAAAAGTTGATTGTTGCGGTTTTTCCGGGCTGTGCGCTGACTCTTGCAAGAGCCTTTCGCTGAACAAGCTTATTGATAAGAGATGATTTTCCTACATTTGAATGACCGGAAAATACGATTTCAGGCATATATGATTCTGGAAGCTGTTCTACCTTGCCTGCTGCAAATTCAAAGCATACTTCGTTAAAATTCATACCCAGTCTCCTGTTTACTGTCTTATTGTTGCAACACCGCTTTTATGCTGCGGTGTTATTTTTATGTTTTCCCATTCCTTTTCGGAAACTTCAATTGTGTCGTTGACGGCAAGTGCAATAACGTCCTTAAAGCTATCAACGGGTATAAAGTTTACTTTATCTTTTACTACTCTGTCAATATCCTGTAAATCGGGTTCGTTTTCCTTTGGAATGATTACAGTATTGATTCCGTGCTTGTAAGCAGCCATACTCTTTTCTTTAAGTCCGCCAATTGGTAAAATCTTACCTCTGAGAGTAATTTCGCCTGTCATTGCAATATCGTGCCTTACGGGCTTTAAAGATAAAGCGGAATAAATTGCAGTCGCCATTGTGATTCCTGCTGAAGGTCCGTCTTTAGGAACAGCTCCCTCGGGAGCGTGGATGTGGATGTCTTTATCCTTGTAAAAATCAGAGTCAATACCGAGAACATCACAGTGACTTCTTATGCAGGTTATTGCAGTTTTTGCCGATTCCTGCATTACGTCTCCAAGTGAGCCGGTAAGCTCAATTTTGCCTGTTCCCTGCATTACGGCAACCTCGATGGGAAGAAGTTCACCGCCAACCGACGTCCATGCAAGACCGTTTACAACGCCGATTTCGTCCTTATCGGAATAATTATCTGAAAGATATTTTTTATGTCCGAGCATTTCTTCAATTGCATGTTCATCAATTTTAAAAGTCTCTACATCATCTTCAAGCTTTTTAACAGCACACTTTCTTAAAATTGAAGCAATAAGCCTTTCAAGTGTGCGCACGCCCGATTCTCTTGTATAGAAGTCAATCAAATAATATATGCCCTTTTGTGTAAACTTGACTTCCTTACTATTGAAACCACACAATTCAAGCTGTTTAGGAATAAGATGTTTTTTAGCAATATTGAACTTTTCTTCCCTTGTGTAGCTGTTAAGCTCGATAAGCTCCATTCTGTCAAGCAGAGGTGCGGGAATAGCAGAAACATCATTTGCCGTTGTTATAAACATAACATTTGACAAATCAAACGGAATATCAATATAGTGATCAACAAACTTGTTATTCTGCTCACTGTCGAGCACTTCAAGGAGTGCTGATGTGGGATCACCTTTATAGTCGCTTGCAAGCTTGTCTATCTCGTCAAGAATGAGAACCGGATTATTTGTTCCTGCTGTCTGCACAGCCGACATAATTCTGCCCGGAATTGAGCCGATATATGTACGTCTGTGACCTCGGATTTCAGCCTCGTCTCTTACGCCGCCGAGTGCAATTCTCTGGCTTTTTCTTCCGATAGCCTTTGCAATAGACTGCGCAATTGATGTTTTTCCTACTCCGGGAGGGCCTGCAAAACAGATAATCTGACCTTTTTGCTTATCACTTAACTTTTTTACAGCAAGCTGTTCGATAATTCTGTCTTTGATTTTTTCCAAACCGTAGTGGCTTTTATCAAGCTCTTTACGGATTTTTGAAATTACAATCTTATCTTTTGAAGAAGTGTTCCAAGGCAAATCGAGCACCGTATCAAGATAAGTCCTGATTACAGAAGCCTCCTGACTGCCGTATGGCATCTTCATAAGCTTCTGACATTCTTTAAAGAGAGCATCCTGTGACTTTTCATCAAGATGAAGTTCTTCAATTCTTGAGGCGTACTCCTCAGCTTCTGCCGATGGATTATCATCCTCACCAAGTTCTTCTTCAATAACTCGCTTCTGCTCACGCAGGAAATACTCACGCTGACTTTCGTCTATACGCTGTTTAGCTTTTCTTGAAATATCTTCTTCTATTCTTAAAATAAAATTCTCGTTTACAAGAATATCTAAAACTTCTTCAAGTCGATGAGTTTCGGGAAGGATTTCAAGAATTGACTGCTTTGTATGATAATCAAGAATCAGATTTGATGTTATAAAATCTGCAAGTTCGCCGGGATATTTACAAAGTGCAACCTTAAAAATAATATCGGGAGGCATTTTAGGAGATACCTCCATATACTTTTCGAATTCTTTTTTGACTGTTCTCATAAGTGCAGAATCACGTGCAGTCATTTGAAAAGGTTCATCCTCAACTGGATTTATTTCAGCCATTAGGCACTTTTCGTCAAATACCGGTGAAACAATTTTTGCCCTGCACTGACCTTCTATAACAATTCTCGTAGTATTTTCAGGCTGTTTAAGTACCTGAACTATTTTGGCAATTACGCCTGTAGTATATAAATCAATAATTGTAGGCTCATTTTCTACTGCGTCCCTTTGAGTTGTAAGGAAAATGAGCTGGTCTTTTTTCATCGCTTTATTAATTGCGGTGATACTCTTTTTTCTTCCGACATCAAAGTGTATTAATGATTTTGGGAAAACAACCAAACCCCGAAGCGGAAGAACGGGTACGATTAAATTTTCATTCATATCAAAATCCATTTTAATTCCTTTCAGAGCTCTAACTCCATAAATAGTCGAGTGCCTCGACACACAATTAAATCAGGCAGATTGATCTTTCTAAACCAATCTTGTCCAACCATATTGCAATACTTTCCTAAAAATTAAAAGCTGTATTGTTTGGCAATACAGCTATAATTCACATTATCAAGACGCTGTGCTGCGTTTAGGACGCTTCGTTGCATCTTTTTTTGATAAATTATTCAAATTGACCGACGGTTTATCTTTTCTTCTCGTAATCTGAGGCTGTGCATTATCCGTAACTACATTTTTTGTAATTATAATTTTTTCAATTGTGTTATCTGATGGAGTTTCAAACATAAGATCAGTAAGAATTCCTTCAATAATGCCACGCAAACCTCTTGCACCGGTGTGCTGCTCCTGCGCTTTCTGTGCAATTGCTTTAAGAGCGTCTTCTTCAAAATACAGCTCTACATCGTCAAGCTCAAAAAGCTTTTTATACTGTGCAACAATAGAATTCTTGGGCACAGTGAGAATTTTTACAAGTGCATCGGTGTCAAGCCCGCTCAAAGCAGTAATTACGGGAAGTCTGCCGATAAGTTCGGGAATAATACCGTATTTTACAAGATCATGAGCTGTAACATCTTTCATCCAATCGGTTTCGTCAAGTTCTTTCTTTGACTGAACAAGCGACTCAAAACCGATTACAGATGAGCCCTTACGCTTTTCAACTATTTTTTCAAGACCGTCAAACGCTCCGCCGCAGATAAAGAGAATGTTCTTGGTGTCAATTTGCAAAAATTCCTGCTGAGGGTGCTTTCTGCCGCCCTGAGGAGGTACGTTCGCAACAGTTCCCTCTACAATTTTAAGAAGTGCCTGCTGAACTCCCTCACCGCTTACGTCGCGCGTAATAGACGGATTTTCGGATTTTCTTGCTATCTTGTCAATCTCATCAATGTAGATTATACCGCGCTCTGCTTTTTCTATATCATAGTCAGCAGCCTGAATGAGTTTAAGGAGGATATTTTCAACATCCTCGCCAACATAACCTGCTTCAGTAAGCGTAGTAGCGTCTGCAATAGCAAAAGGAACATCAAGCGCTTTTGCAAGAGTCTGAGCAAGCAAGGTCTTTCCTACGCCTGTAGGACCTAATAGCAAAACATTGCTCTTTGCAAACTCAACGCTGTCGTCCTGTGAAAATGAACGCTTGTAATGATTATATACAGCTACGCTCAACGTAACCTTTGCCAGATCCTGACCGATTACATATTCATCAAGAATAGCTTTGATTTCTTTAGGCTTTAAAAGCTCTGCGATTGAAGTAGCAGGTTCGGGTGAAACAGGATGATTTTTAGATTCAATCTCCTTTTCAAGCTCGCCTGACTCCTCAAGAATATTCATACAAAGTTCAACGCATTGGTCACAGATATAAACGCCGTTGCCTGCAATCAGACGACCAACCATTTCCTGCGGTTTTCCGCAAAATGAACAGTAAATATCCTTATCGTTGTTTTTATTAGCCATCAGCCAATCCTCACCTTATCTTTTTTCAATAACCTTGTCAATAAGACCGTATTCGAGAGCCTGCTGTGCAGTCATAAAGTTGTCACGATTCGTATCTCTTGCGATAACGTCAATAGGCTGGCCTGTATTATCAGCAAGAATCTGATTCAAGCGCTGTTTCGTATCAAGAATATGTCTTGTATGAATTTCCATATCTGTTGCCTGACCCTGAGCACCGCCTGAAGGCTGGTGAATCATAATATCACTGTTGGGTAGTGCAAGACGCTTGCCCTTCGCACCTGCGGCAAGAAGGAAAGCACCCATACTTGCAGCCATACCCATACAGATTGTTGAAACATCACATTTGATGTAATTCATTGTATCAAAAATTGCAAAACCGTCAGTTACGCTTCCGCCGGGACTGTTGATGTAAAGGCTTATGTCCTTTGTCGGGTCCTGACTTTCAAGATAAAGAAGCTGTGCAACAACAACGCTTGCGCTGGCACTGTTTACTTCTTCATTTAACATAATTATTCTGTCGTTTAAAAGACGTGAATAAATATCGTAGGAACGTTCACCTCTGTTGGTCTGTTCTACTACATATGGTACCAATGCCATTTAAAATCATAACCTTTCTTAATATAATTAACAAAAATTTATAATATATACAATTACTTGATTACAGCCTTGTCCTTAATGAGTTTAAGAGCCTTTTCAACCTTAACGTCTTCTGTGAGTGACTCTGAAGGAACAGCAGCCTTAACCTTGTCAATTTCCATCTTGTAAGCGTCGGCCATCTTCTGGTATTCTTCATCAAGGTCAGCTTCACTTACTTCGATGTTTTCTTTCTTTGCAACAGTTTCGAGAGCAAGTCTTAATTTAACTCTCTTTTCAGCCTCTTCCTTATACATACCCTTAAGGCCGTTTACGTCCATACCCATATACTGCATATATGTGTTCATATCCATACCCTGTGCACGGAGACGCATTTCAAAATCTCTTACCATTTCTGAAGCCTGATTATCATACATTGCTTCGGGAATTTCACCCTCAAGAAGCTCCATAAGTTTGTTAGCAATCTGGTCGTCAATATCCTTGTCAGCTTCTTCTGTAAGGCGCTTTGCAATTGTTTCCTTAAGTTCTTCCTTGTATTCGTCAAGAGTTTCTTTTTCGGAAACGTCCTTTACGAAGTCATCATCAACCTCGGGAAGCTCTTTAGCCTTGATTTCGTGAAGCTTAATCTTGAATTCTGCTTCCTTGCCCTTGAGCTCTTCAGCCTGATAATCTTCGGGGAATGTTACAGTAATTGTAAATTCTTCGTCAGTATTATGACCGATAATCTGCTCCTCAAAGCCGGGAATGAAGTTACCTGAGCCAAGCTTTAAGTTGTAGTTTTCAGCCTTACCGCCCTCAAAAGCTTCGCCGTCAACAAAGCCTTCAAAGTCGATAACTGCAACGTCGCCGTCCTGAGCTGCTCTGTCTTCAACTGTAACCATTCTTGAGTTACGGTCTCTTACCTTTTCAATTTCTTCATCAACAAGCTCGTCTGTAACCTCTGTTGACTTCTTTGTTACTTCAATACCGAGGTAATCTTTAATTTCCATCTCAGGCTCAACAATAATTGTTGCCTTAAATGTAAAGCCGTCCTTGCCTGCTTCTACAGCTTCAAGGCTTTCAACCTTAACGATTTTAACCTCTGCTTCCTTTGCAGCCTCGTAAAGAGCGTCGGGATAGCAATCCTGCATAGCATCCTCATAGAAAACTTCGCTGCCGTACATTTTCTCTACAACCTTACGGGGAGCTTTGCCCTTTCTGAATCCCTGAATGGAAATATTCTTAACCTGTCTTTTATAAACAGCGTTAATTGCTTTTTCAAATGTTTCTCCGTCAACATTAACGACTAATTCGTATGTATTTGCCTGTTCTGCCTTTTTGCTTTCCTTCAATGACATTATAAAATTCCTCCAATTGTTTATTTAAAAATAAATATCACTTGATTATATCACAATATTTTTCTTTTTACAATAGATAAAATAAATAAATTATCTAACCAGTACGGGCATAAATGAAACTTTATCACAGGAAATAAGTTTTAAATCTATTCCCTTATAATTACCCTCAAAAGCACTTCTTATACCACGCTGTCCGTGAATATGACCGTAATAGCACTTTTTTATGTTATATTTTAAAAGAAGATCAACTATTTCTTTGCACTCAATTCCACCGAAAACAGGCGGATAATGAAGAAAGACAACAGGAATTTTCCCTGTTTTTACAGCGCTTTCAATTGACGCTTTCAATCGACCGACTTCACGGTTAAGCACCTTGATATCTTCGGGTTTATCATTTTCAAGAAACCAGCCTCTCGTACCGCATACGGCGTATTCGTCACATTCATATGAATTATTAAAAAGAATGGAAATAGAATCAAGCGAATTCTGAGCGAGAAACTTGTCAATTTTGCTTTTAGTTCCCCACCAATAGTCGTGATTTCCCTTTAATAATATCTTTTTTCCGGGCAAATTGTCGATAAACTTAAAATCAACATAGGTTTCTTCAAGCTTCATTGCCCAGGAAATATCGCCTGCTATGACAACCGTATCATCATCGGTGACAATGCTTTTCCAGTTGTTTTCAAGTCTTTGCGTGTAATCATTCCACCCTGCGAAGATGTCCATAGGTTTATCTTCGCCGAGTGAAAGATGTAAATCCGCAATAGCAAACAAAGACATTATTCTATTCCGAGTGCATTAAGCACATAATCCTGCATTTTGTCAACCTCTGTAACGTCAGAAAAACGTGAAGTTTTATTTTTAAGACCGGCAAGAGGTGCAGGAACAGGTGCTCCCGTAAATTCGTTGAGCTTATCAACCGTTTCAAATTCTGTTTCGGGAAGCTCTGTTTCGGGTGAAACAGCCTGCAACACAGCTTTTGAGAATTTATATGGACTTGCGGTTGATGCAATTACGGCAGGGGTATTATCGCCTGTTTCATTTACATACTGCTCATAAACATTCACTGCAACAGCTGTATGTGTATCGCAGAGATAGTTGTCCTGTTCAAACAGCTTGCTGATTGTAGCCTTTGTCTGAGCATCGTCACAATAACCGCCAAAGAACTTGTCCTTAATTACAGCCTTAACATCGTCTGTAACCTCGTACTTGCCCTCTGATTTAAGCTTATTCATCCACTCTCTTGTTGTTTCGTCGCTGTTGCCGGAAAGCTTATACAAAAGACGTTCAAGGTTGCTTGAAACGAGAATATCCATTGAGGGTGAAATTGTAGTATAGAAATTTCTGTTCTTATCATATACACCTGTTCTTATAAAGTCTGTAAGAACATTGTTCGAATTTGAGGCGCAGATAAACTTGTTGATTGGAAGTCCCATAAGGCTTGCATAGTATGATGCAAGAATGTTGCCGAAGTTGCCTGTCGGTACAACAACATTGATTTTATCGCCGAGTGCAATTTTGCCCGCATTTACCATATCGCAGTATGCTGAAATGTAGTATACAATCTGAGGGAGAAGTCTGCCCCAGTTGATTGAGTTTGCTGATGAGAAAAGCATATTATTTTCTGCAAGCTTTTCTGAAACTTCGGGAGTAGTAAAGATTCTCTTAACGCCTGTCTGTGCATCATCAAAGTTACCCTTGATAGCACATACATTTACATTAGCACCCTCTTGAGTATTCATCTGATGCTTCTGCATCGGGCTTACGCCGTCAACAGGATAGAAAACGAGAATTTTTGTATGGTCAACGTCCTTAAAGCCTTCAAGTGCAGCCTTTCCTGTGTCGCCTGAGGTTGCAACAAGAATTACTGCGTCTTTACCGTTATAAGTCTTTTTGAGTGACTTTGTAAGAAAGTGCGGTAGAATCTGGAGAGCCATATCCTTGAATGCGCAGGTAGGACCATGCCAGAGCTCAAGAATATTGAGAGCCTTGCCGTCAAGATTGCAAAATGTCAGAGGAGCAGGATTTTCTCCGCCAAACTTCTCGGATGTATATGCCTTTTCTACGCAATCGTTGATTTCTTCCTCTGTAAAATCGGTAAGAAAATCAGAGAAAACCTTTTTGGCTCTGCCTTTATAATCAGTCTTTAAAAGAGCCTTGAATGTGTTTTCATCGTATTTAGGAAACTCCTGCGGAACAAACAAACCTCCGTCCTTTGAAATTCCCTGTGCGATAGCCTGTGCCGAGGAAACAACTTCCGCAGCATTTTGTGTGCTGTTGTATAACATTGAAATCTTCCTTTCAAATGACTTCCATACCGATAACAAAAAACATATACTCCATTATCAGTATAAACTTAGAATATTTTACTACATAATTCGGCTGTTGTCAAAGTTTTCGAAGAAATTAAGCGCATTTTCGTAAAAAATCTTTCTTATTATGCATTCTTTATAGTTGTGTTTTAAAAGCATTTCATAAATTTCGGCTAAACTTTCACTGCCTGTTATATCATCGGGCAGATTACAGCCGTCAAAATCCGTTCCTATGCAGACTGTATTTTCACCACCGAGGGATAAGAATTTATCGATATGCTTAAGCAAATCATATTTACTTGCACTGTCGGGATTGTCAGACAGAAAATCTCTGTGAAAATTAATTCCGACAATTCCGTTTCTTTCTTTAATAATTTTAAATTGTTCGTTTGTCAGATTACGTCTGTGATTTGTAACAGAACGAGAGTTTGAATGAGTTGCAATAAAAGGTTGAGTTGCAATTTCTGCAACATCAAAAAAGAGCTTGTCGCTTGCATGGGAAACATCAACTACAATACCGTTGTGCTCCATTTCCTGCACAACGCTTTTTCCAAAATCGGTTATTCCTTGTGAATTTGTTACGTCTGCACCGTCACCTACAGCATTTGATGCATTCCATGTAAGCGTTATGATTTTAACACCAAGCCTTGCAAACTTCTTTACATTTTCTATTTTACCATTTAGTGCCGTTGAGTTTTCAATGGTAAATAGTGCTGAATATTTATTATTTTTAAAGCATTTTGAAATTCTTTCGTTTTGTCCTATTAACTTAATATTCAACCTTTTACATTCGTCAGAAAGCTTTTTGTAGGCAGAATAAAAAATCTCCTCGGCTTTTTCGGGCGTATAATCGTCAGGAATCCATATAGCATAGCACTGCAATCTTTTACTGCCTTTGTCTGTAATCCGACTGACCTGCATTGACTTATCATCAAGCGGTAAATTCTGAGTGACTGATTTATATAATGTATCGCAATGAAGGTCAAAAAGATTCATACCGTACTCCTATTCAAAAGCACCTTCTATATAGTTAATATTTTCAAGCTTAAGATTTTCTGCATTTACATAAACCTCGCAAACATCAAAGCGGCAGAATTTTTCCGTTTCATTTTCAGCGAGGTAAAGTGAGGCAGTTTTAATAATTTTAAGCTGTTTTTGTCGGTTGACAGCATCAGCAGCAGAGGTCATAGAATCTGTATGACGTGTTTTCACCTCAACAAAAACAATATAATTCTTATTTTCTGCAATTATATCAATTTCGCCGTATCTTTTTCGGTAATTTCTTTCTAAAATTTTATATCTTTTCTTTTTGAGGAATTCAGCGGCGCACTTCTCGCCTGTTTCTCCTATCTTCTGTGTTGAAAACTTTTTCATTTTTTAATTTTCTTGAGAAAACTCATTCTGTGATACGGACAGGGACCGTATTCTAAAATTGCTTCTATGTGTGCGGCAGTGCCGTATCCCTTGTGCTTATCAAACTTATATTGTGGATATTCCTTTGCATACTCATACAACAGTCTGTCCCTTGAAACCTTTGCAAGTATTGATGCACAGGCGATTGACATAGATTTAGCGTCACCTTTTACAATAGTCTCTCCGTCAATATCAAGCCGTGGCATTTTATTACCGTCAATCATTGCATAATCTGCTTTAATATCAAGTCCTTCAACAGCTCTTTTCATAGCAAGCATAGTTGCGTTTAAAATATTAATACTCTCTATTTCTTCAACGCTTGCATACGCTATACAATATGAGACAGCAGTTTCCTTTATTACATCAAAAAGCGCTTCACGCTTTTTCTCACTGAGCTTTTTAGAGTCATTCACTCCGTCAATTATAGTGTCTGACGGCAAAATTACTGCTGCGGCACAAACAGGACCTGCAAGCGGTCCCCTGCCTGCTTCGTCAACTCCGCAAATTGATTTATATCCTTTTAGTTCTGCATTTTGTTCATATTCAATCCAATTCATTTCAACTCTCCGTTAGGCATTTCAACTGTGATTCTTCCGAGCTTTGCACATCTGAACTCATCAAGAAGCATAATAGCCGCTCTTTCTGTATTTACTTCTCCGCCTGAAACGAGCATACCTCTTTTTCTTGCAATTACTTTCAATAATTCATAAGAGTCTATAATATCAAGGTCTGTTTCTTCAAGTTTAAATCTTGAAATAAAATCGGCAGGCTTAAGTTCCTTCAAAAAATCAAGCAGTCTTACGGCTAAAAGTTCAATATCAAGAATCTGATCCTTGACTGCACCTGTAAAAGCAAGGTGTTCTCCGACAATTTTGTCATTAAATTTAGGCCACAAAACACCGGGAGTATCGAGCATTTCAAGGTTTTTTGCAATTGTAAACCATTGATTACCTCTTGTTACGCCCGGTCTGTCCTCAACCTTCGCACGATTTTGCTTTGCAATTTTATTTATAAAAGATGATTTTCCGACGTTTGGTATTCCGACAATCATAATTCTCATCATCGGATTAACCATTCCCTTTGCTTTTAAACGATTTATCCTTTCGCTCATAACCTTATTGACGGCAGGAGCAAATTTATTAAGTCCTCTGCCGCTTTTACAGTCAACGGCAATCGCAGTAATACCCTGCTTTTCAAAATGGTCAATCCACATTTTAGTTGCAGTCTGATTAGCCATATCACACTTGTTGAGAAGTATTATTCTCGGCTTGTTCTGAATAAGCTTTGCTAAATCTGGATTGCGGCTGCTTATGGGTATTCTTGCGTCTATTATCTCGGCAACAGCGTCAACCAGCTTTAGGCTTGACTGAATCTGCCGTTTAGTTTTGGTCATATGACCGGGAAACCACTGAATATTTTGCATTTCGCTCATTTTATATCATCCTTAATATAGATATTTTATTCTGTCAAATGGATAAAACACAAATTGCGCTTTACCAATTACATCGTCACAAGGTACAAGTCCGATGTTTGCATCACGGCTGTCAAGAGATATTCCCCTGTTGTCCCCCATCACAAAAATGTAGTTATCGGGGATTACATATGGGACTTTATACTCGTTTTCAGGCTTTTTGGTAAATGAAGATATGTAATCTTCTTCAAGCATTACTCCGTCAACATACACCTTTCCGGTTGCATAATCTATATCCAACGTCTGTCCTTCTATCGCAATTACTCGCTTAATTATTCGTTTCTCAATCATATTTTCAGCATTTATAGCTACAATGTCACCGGACTTTGGAGTGTAATTAAAACTTGTCAGAAAAACCTTATCGTTGTCATGCAGGGTTTCATACATTGAATTTCCGACAACATTAGCATCTCTAATAAAAAATGTAAATATAATTGAAACTATTGCAAACACAAAAATAACTGATTTAATTATCTCGAAAGAATAGCAGGTTATCTTTTTCTGATTATAGCTGTATTTGATTTTTTTAGTCATAAATTCCTCCGATAAAAGTAAAAGCTTATTTCTATTATAAAACAGAAACAAGCTTAATACAATACAAAATTATAATATAAAATTATTAAATCAGTAAAGATATCCGAAATCATTGAACGGGAAAGCAACAAACTGAGCTTTACCGATTACGTTGTCAACGTCGATTAGTCCGATTTCAGTTCTGCGGCTGTCCAGAGATACCCTTCTGTTGTCTCCCATAACAAACACCTTACCTTCGGGTACAACCTCAGGAATTTCATAGTCACCGTAGTTTCCTTCAAAAGTAGAATCTTTTATGTAAGGTTCGTCAAGAACAACTCCGTCTACTATTATTCTGTCATTTTCATAATCAAGCTTAATTGTCTGTCCTTCTGTCGCAATTACTCGCTTGATAATCGGTTTAGCATACTCTGCTCCGTGAGAAATAACAATAATATCTCCGTCTTTAGGAGTATAGAAAAGATTTGTCACAATAACCTTGTCGTTTGATTCAAGTGTACTTTCCATTGAAGTTCCGTCAACATCTACAAGACGGAAAATAAAGGTAAGACAAATTACCACAATAGAAATTGCAAACAGAATACAGCGTATCCAATCGTAAAAACCTGAAATTGCTCCTTCAGACTTCATTGTAACAAACTGATTTTCTTTAAAATCTTCAGAATTATCCTTAAAATAAATATCGGGATTCAGCTCGGCAGAAAGCTCAATATCATCGTTAATAAGAGTTTCCTTTGGAGTTTCATCAAATGTGTTTTTTTCGCTCAATTTATTCACCTGCTGAAAATAAATTAAAGTAAAAAAGGGACTATACAGTCCCCTTTTTTAACATTAAATAATTACTTGCGAATCTGCTCTTTAACCTTAGCAGCCTTACCAACTCTGTCACGGAGATAGTAGAGCTTGCTTCTGCGAACCTTACCGTAACGAACA
>CACXFS010000066.1 GCA_902766885.1 uncultured Ruminococcus sp.
CCTAATAGGGGAATTTCCCTGACGTCCCGAAACGTTACCTATATATTAATCTATAATTCGGGCAACCGTTTTTACCTAAATAACCGATTTTTCCACTCGATTTGCCTGCGGTGGCACACCGCCGATTTGCCCGCCGAGGCACTCGGCAAATTATTGTTTATTATACTGAAAATAAAGTGCTTGCATTAATATGCATTGTTTGGTATAATCAAAATATATACGCCAAATATCTTTAAAATGGGGTATTAAAATGAAATCAGTTAGTTTTCTTAAAAAAGCAATTTGCTTTACTATATTAATAACAGCAGTGTTTTTCAGCGGATTCTCTGTGTTTGCCGTAGATTATGACGGTGACGGAATTGACGATGATGTTTCTGCTGTCGAGCCTGTTGAAACAGAGCCCGTATATACCGAGCCTGTTGTAACAGAAGCTCCGTATGTTGAAGAAACAACCGAATACGTTCCCGAAACTGAGCCATATCAGGCGGAAACAACCGAGTATGTTCCTCCCGAAACCGAGCCTTACGAGCCCGAAACCGAAGTCCCTACTCAGGCGCAGTATGTTGAGCCTCAGCAGAGTACAACCTCGTATATTCAAACGCCAACCGTTTCAAAAACGGTCAGCAAAAAGCAGTATTCCACAAATTACACCGCAGGAATTATTTCATGGGCTTGCGTGGGCGTGGGAATAATTGTTGCCGCCGCAGTGCTTATCAGTACAAAGGTCAGCGGCAGAAAAGCATTGGGAAGATAAGTATGGGTGAGTACAAAATCGGCTCGGTTGTATTGAAATCCCGTGCAGTCCTTGCGCCTATGGCGGGCGTGAGCGACAGAGCATACAGAGAGCTTTGTATGAAGTTCGGCGCAGGACTCTGCATAAGCGAAATGGTAAGTTCAAAGGCGCTTTCATTCAACAGCAAGAAAAGCGAGCAGTTAATGGATATTTCCGATTTTGAACGTCCCTGCGGTATTCAGATTTTCGGCGACGACCCCGAATGTATGGCAGAGGCGGCTCAGCATGCAATGCTGAACAATCCGGATTTGATTGACATAAATATGGGTTGTCCGGCTCCGAAAATCAGCTCAAACGGCAGCGGCAGTGCACTTATGAGAAATCCACAGCTTTGCGGTGAAATTGTAAGCAGGGTTGTAAGCGTTTCAGACGTTCCCGTAACCGTAAAAATCCGCAAGGGCTGGGACGATGAAAACGCAAACGCCGTTGAGGTTGCAAAAATCTGTGAGCAGGCAGGCGCAAGCGCAGTAACCGTTCACGGCAGAACGAGAATGCAGTATTACAAGCCTCCTGTTGATTACGATATAATCAAGGCGGTGAAGAATTCCGTCAGAATTCCCGTAATTGCCAACGGCGACATTGACAGCGCAGAAAAAGCAAAGTCGGTCATTGAAAAAACAGGCTGTGATATAATAATGGTCGGCAGGGCAACGCTCGGCAATCCGTGGATTTTTTCGCAGATAAATTCGTATCTTGAAAATCCCGAGGAGCCTTTGCACTCTCCGTCACTTGAAGAAAAGCTCGGCGTTATGGTCGGGCATATTGAAAAAATGGTTGAATACAAGGGCGAGCATATGGCGCTTTTGCAGGCTCGAAAGCTTGTTGCAGGCTATTTTAAGGGAATGAGGGGAGCGGCATCTCTCAGAAATGAGGCAGGAAAAATCTCCACGCTCAACGATTTGTATGCATTAAAAGATAAGGCATTATCAGCCAATCTATAAATAAAGAAAAGAATTTCAGATAAGGGGAATTTAAAATGAGTGAATTAACAAACATCGCATCTCTTGAGTATCTAAACGGCTACGATCCCGAGGTAGGTCAGGCTATGACCGACGAGCTTAAAAGACAGCGCAGAAATCTTGAGCTGATTGCAAGCGAAAACCTCGTTTCTCCTGCCGTTATGGCGGCTATGGGAAGCCACCTTACCAATAAGTATGCCGAGGGCTATCCCGGCAAGCGTTACTACGGCGGCTGCGAGTGCGTAGACGTTGTAGAGGAGATCGCACGCAAGCGTGCCTGCGAGCTTTTCGGTGCAGAACACGCAAATGTTCAGCCTCACTCGGGAGCACAGGCTAATACAGCAGTTTATTTTGCGATGCTCCAGCCGGGCGACACCGTAATGGGTATGAACCTCAATGAGGGCGGTCACCTTACTCACGGCTCACCTGTAAACATTTCCGGTAAATACTTCAACTTTGTTGCTTACGGCGTAGACCCCGTTACACACAGAATTGATTATGACAAGGTGCTCGAAACTGCAAAGGAGTGCAAGCCAAAGCTTATCGTAGCAGGTGCTTCCGCTTATCCGAGAATCATTGACTTTGCAAAGTTCAGAGAAATTGCTGACGAGGTCGGCGCATACCTTATGGTAGATATGGCTCACATTGCAGGTCTTGTAGCCGCAGGCGTTCATCCCAACCCCGTTCCTTACTGCGAATTTGTTACAACAACAACTCATAAAACTCTCCGTGGTCCTCGTGGAGGACTTATCCTCTGCCGTGAGGAGTTTGCAAAGCAGATAGACAAGGCTATCTTCCCCGGAACTCAGGGCGGCCCTCTTATGCACACAATCGCCGCAAAGGCTGTTTGCTTCGGCGAGGCTTTAAAGCCTGAGTTCAAGGAGTACGGTGCAAAGGTTGTTTCAAACTGCAAGGCTCTTGCTGACGGACTTATCAAGAGAGGAAACAAGCTCGTTTCAGGCGGCACAGACAACCATGTTCTTCTCCTTGACTTGCGTGATACAGACGTTACGGGCAAGGAGCTTGAGGCTCGTCTTGATGACTGCTACATCACGGTAAACAAGAACACAATCCCCGGCGAACCCCGTTCACCGTTCGTTACAAGCGGCGTAAGAATCGGTACAGCCGCAGTTACTACAAGAGGTCTTAACGAGGAAGATATGGATCAGATTGCCGAGTACATCACACTTGTTCTCAACGATTACGAGAACAGCAGAGATAAGGTAAGAGCAGGCGTTGAGGCTATCTGCAAAAAATATCCGCTCTATGAATAATTCGGAATTTGGAATGCGTAATTCGGAATTATTTCCGTAGTGATTATCAAACGCAACCGATTTTTCTTTACTTTTGTAACAATTAACAATGCAGGGAACGGCAGTCTGTCGTTCCCGAAGTTTTTTACATATATCATATATAATGTATAATGAAAGGAGGCTTTCAAATGAAAAAACCTCTTGCCGACCGTTTTCGTCCGCAGTCGCTTGACGATATTGTGGGGCAGAAGCACCTGCTCGCTCCCGATAAGCCGCTTCGCAGAATAATCGAGAGCGGTGAAATACCGAACCTGATTTTTTACGGACCGTCGGGCGTCGGAAAAACAACCCTTGCAACCTATATTGCAAACAAGACAAACAAAACTCTTAAAAAACTCAACGGCACAACAGCCTCAACGGCGGATATAAAAGATATTGTTTCTCAGATAAATACATTTTCGGGCATAAACGGAATTTTGCTCTATCTCGACGAGATTCAGTATTTTAATAAAAAGCAGCAGCAGACTCTGCTTGAATACATTGAAAACGGCAGTATTACTCTGATTGCCTCCACAACGGAAAATCCGTATTTCTATGTATATAACGCAATTCTGAGCCGTTCAACAGTGTTTGAATTCAAGTCTGTTCCGCCTGATGAAGTGGTAAGGGCGGTTTATCGTGCCGCCGAGCTGTTAGAACAGGAGCAGGGAATAAAGCTTGATTTACCTTGTGAATGTGCCGAAAAAATTGCGACGGGTTGCGGAGGAGATGTGCGAAAAGCGATGAATGCGCTTGAGCTTTCCGTTATTTCGGCTGATGTCGAGGGTGATACACGAAAGGTCACTCTTGAAATTGTTGAACAGCTTGTGCAGAAAAGCGCACTTCGCTACGACAAAGACGGCGACGAGCATTACGATATTGTATCTGCATATCAGAAAAGTATGCGTGGAAGTGATACCGACGCCGCTCTGCACTATCTTGCAAGACTGCTTGAAGCGGGCGATTTGATCAGCGCCTGCCGCAGACTTATGGTGTGTGCCTGCGAGGACGTAGGAGTTGCATATCCTCAGCTTATTCCGATTGTAAAATCTTGTGTTGATATTGCACGTGACGTAGGTCTTCCCGAGGCGAGAATTCCCCTTGCCGACGCAGTTGTAATGGTGTGCAATGCGCCAAAATCCAACTCGGCGTATATGGGCATCAACCTTGCAATGCAGGACGTTAAGAACGGCAAAATAGGAGCTGTTCCAAGACAGCTGCAGAATATGCATTACGACGGTGAGGACAATCAGAATAAAGGTCAGTTCTATCTTTATCCGCACGATTTTGAAAATCACTACGTTAAACAGCAGTATCTGCCTGATGAAATCAGAAACAGGGTTTATTACAGATACGGTGATAACAAAAATGAACAAGCATTCAAAGCCTATTGGGACAAAATTAAATCTGAAAAATCTTAACCTATAAATATAAAAGCAATTGATAAAATAATATATTCGGTTTATCCGATTGAATTTAACACATAAACGCAAAACAAAAGTTCAATTTTTTGTTTTGCGTTTTGCTTTTGTTTATCTTTTATTATCTAATGCTATAACTATTGTAAAAAGTGCACAAATACAAGCTTGTTTTTTTGTAAGGCAAAAATGGAATTATTTTCTAAAAAAGAAATTAAGAAATCATCAACTATTGTAAAATTATGTTGTAATTGTGGAGTAGTGTTGAGTGGCTTCACACGGACAACCATACTTAATGAATTTGGAGGAAAATCATTATGGTAAAAAAACAACATAAAGTATTAAGTCTTATTCTCTGCTTAATACTTGCAGTTTCGGCAGTTTGTGCCGGTACTGTTGGTGCCTTTGCGGCATCCGGAGATACTGTTTATTGTAAACTCAATAACGGTTGGACTAAGGTTTATGCCTATATGTGGAAAGACGGCGTAGGCAACAACAAGGATTGGCCCGGCGTTGAGATGACAAAGGTCGAAGGTGACGTATATTCGTACAACCTTACCGGCGACTTTGACAAGATTATCTTCACTAACGGCAGCAACGGAAGCGGTCAGACCGGTGACCTTACTTATGCAGGCAACGGCAAAATCTACGATTTGTCAGCAGGTACATGGTCAACCTACGTTGAAGCTCCCACAAGCGCAACAACTGCAACAACTGCAACAACTGCTACTACAGCAACAACAGCAACAACTGCTACAGAAGCTCCCACATCAAGCGGCGACGGCGTTACAGTTTACCTCAAAAACGAGGCTGGCTGGTCAAAGGCTAACTGCTATATGTGGACTGATGGCGCAGGCAACAATCATGCTTGGCCCGGCGAAGCAATGACAAGCATCGGCGACGATGTTTATATGTACACTTCGTCAACCGCTTTTGTTAACTGTATCTTCAACGATGGCAGCACTCAGACAGGCGACCTTAAAACAATGGACGGTCAGATTTACAACAACAAAACAGGCGAATGGTCTGTTTACGATTTAAGCGACCTTCAGGTTAAGTCTTATACAGCTGACCCCGCAACAGGTGTTTACATTGATACAGACGTAACACTTTCAGCTGAAGCTCAGAACAGAAACGGCGCAGCAGTAAGCTACAAGTTCTCTGTAACAAACGAGAACGGCGGTACTTCCGTTGTTTCTGATTTCAGCAGCACAAACTCAGTTGTATGGACACCTCAGACAGCAGGCACATACACAATCACTTTTGATTTCAAGGACACAGAGGGCAACGAAAACAGCCGCACAACAACAGTTAAGGTTGAAGACGACTCAGCTCTTGTAAAGCCCGTTATCAAGAGTGTATTCCCCGCAAACAACAACTTAATCAAGGTTAACACAGCTGCAACCGTTTCTGTAAAAGCAGGCGGCGGTAAGACAGGTACAAACCTTCTTTTCTACAAGTATATCGTAACCGATCCTAACGGTGTTAAGAATATTCCTTACTACACACTCAACAACACATATTCTTTCACACCCACAATGCTCGGTGAATATACAGTTAATGTTTACGTTCAGGGTTCTGATAACACAACTGTAACCAAAAATTATAAGTACACAGCTACAAACAGCGATGTAACAGTTCCTACAACATCACCTGTTCCCACAACAACAGCTCCCGTTCCCACAACAACGGCTCCTGTTCCTACAACAACAGCACCTGTTCCTACAACAACGGCTCCTGTTCCCACAACAACAGCTCCGCCCGTAGTTTTAGGCGATGTTGACGGCGACGGTTCACTCACAGTTAAGGACGCAACTTACATCCAGAAGTATCTGGCAGAATTTGCTGAATACAGCTCAATAAGCCTTGAAGTTGGCGATGTTGACGGTGACGGCAGAATTTCTGTAAAGGATGCTACTGAAATTCAGACAAAACTCACAAAGTAATTATATTGTTATAAAACAGGGAGATTATTATGACAGGAATTAAAAAGCTATGTGCTCTTGTTCTTGTTCTTATGTTAGTAGTTTCCGCAGGAATTTTCACAGTAAGCGGTGCCGAGACTTCAGACGTAAATGAAGTTGCGGCAGACACTGCTGAAACAACCGGAATTACAATTCACGTAAGACACAAGGATTTAACACAGCCATACATCTACTTATGGAACTCGCTTCCTACAAACAGCGCAATGTCAAAGTCTTATCCCGGTGAAAAGATGACAAGCGCAAACGGTTGGTTTAACTATTATGTTGCTGATGTTACAAAGGTAAACGCTATTGTAACAGACGCAAAGGGTAACCAGTATTCAAAAGAGCAGAAGCTTACTTCTGCTAACGAATGGTGGTGCGATAACGGAAAATGGTCAAAATACAATCCTGACGAAACAGATCCGGTTGAAAGCGTAGATATGCGTGAAGAAACTATCTACTTTGTTATGACAACTCGTTTCTATGACGGCGATACAGGCAACAACGTTCACTGCTGGGATGACGGTCAGGCAAATAACCCCGACAGCGACCCCGCTTGGCGTGGTGACTTCAAAGGTCTTGCCGACAAGCTTGACTACATCAAGGCTCTCGGCTTCTCTGCAATTTGGATTACACCTGTTGTAACAAACGCTTCAGGCTATGACTACCACGGCTATCATGCTATGGACTTCAGCACAGTTGACCGCCGTTATGAGAGTGACAACTTCACATATGAAGACCTTATCCATGCAGTGCATGATAAAGATATGAAGATTATCCAGGACGTTGTTTGGCAGCATACAGGTAACTTCGGTGAATCATTCTTCAGTCCTTTGTTCACAAAGGATTATGATGTAATGTTCAATTCCGATATTAAACAGACAGGTAAAATTGAGAAGGAAATGGTTCCTACTGATTATCTTCTCAATACTTTCGGTCTTAATTCTGCTGATGAATATTGGGGACAGAAACCTGCTATTCAGTATGGTCAGAGACTTAATCTTATGAAGAACACAACCTATACAGGTGATAACGGTAACTCAACCGGTTCACTGCCTTCTTCTAAAGACTATGGGATGGATAAGATTTCAGACAGTGATATTTACAATCCAAACAACTACTATCATACGGGTTATTTCCAGAGCCTTAACTGGGATGACTGGACCTGTAAATACGCTCAGATCGCCGGCGACTGCGTTGACCTTAACACAGAGAACCCCGCAGTTGCTGAATATGTAGTAGATTCTTACTCAAATTACATTGAAATGGGCGTTGACGGCTTCCGTGTTGATACAGTTCGTCATATTCCAAGAATTTCTCTTAACCTTATGTATAACCAGCAGTTCCTTGACAATGCTAAAGCAGCTGGCAAGTCAAACTTCCTTATGTTCGGTGAAATCTGCACACGCTTTACTCAGATTTGGTACAGAGGTCATGCAGAAGAGTCTACTCCTTACTATACTTGGAAAGAGTCTAACAGCAAGTGGGCTGACCAGTGGAGCTGGGGCACTTCTGCTGAAGACATTAACAACAATATGAATGTTACATTTGATCATTATCTTGAAGAGGATGATCCCACTGATGAGCCTACATCAGATAATGCATTCCTTAACGGTATTGAGTATCATACTCCTGACAGATCTATGGCATCAGGTATGGAAGGTATTGACTTCCAGATGCACAGAATGTTTGGTGATGCAAAAAATGCTTATGGCTTTGCAAAGAGTAACGACCAGTATTACAACGATGCTACATACAACGTAATGTATGTTGACTCTCACGACTATGCTCCCGAGCAGCCTCAGGAAACAACACGTTTCTCAGGCGGTACACAGACTTGGGCAGAAAACATTGACCTTATGTTTACATTCCGTGGTATTCCCTGTCTATACTATGGTTCAGAGGTAGAGTTCAAGAAGGGAGAAGTTATTGACTTAGGTCCGAACATTTCACTTGAAAACACAGGTCGTGCATATTTTGGTGACTACCTTGAAGGTAATGTAACTGCTACAGACTTTAGCGAATACACAGCTTCCGGTACAGTTGCAGATACTCTTGCAAGTCCTCTTTCAAAGCACCTTTCAAAGGTTAATGCTATTCGTCGTGCAATTCCTGCACTTCAGAAGGGTCAGTACACAGCTTCCAGCAACTACGTATCAGGCGGCAATATGTCTTACATCCGTCGTTACACAAACAAAGATGAGGGCGTAGACAGCCTTGCACTCGTAACAGTTTCAAGCGGTGCAACATTCAAGAATATCCCCAACGGCACATATATTGATGCAGTTACAGGTGATGTTCAGAACGTAACAAACGGTACACTCACAGTTCCTACAATTGGTAAGGCTAATATGAGAGTATACGTATGCTGCGCTTCAGGCTTCACAGGCATCAACGGTGCAATCGGCGGTTCTTCTGACTATCTTAAGTAATTAACTTATCTTGCAAATAGCAACGGCACTCCTTTATGGAGCGCCGTTGCTTTCTTTTACCAAATTATAGTCCTTGTGACATATCGTTTCAGTACAATGGAAATTATCATTCTTCCATTTGCTTGCCTAAAAAAGCGGCAGCAGATTGAGCGAGCTTTATTTCAGCACCTGTCGGAACTTTTATGCTTTCACCGGAAAGCATAACAACTGCTCCCGTAACATCACCGGAAGCAATAATTGGATAAATAACAGCCGCAGGATGTTCAACGCCCTCAATAGGCATAATATCTCCGGCGCTCTGCTGAGTTGCAGCATAGCTTTTTCTGCTTTCCATATAATTTTCAAGAACAGTACTTACTCTGCGTTCAAGAAATTCTCGTTTTGAAACGCCGGCTGCAGCAATAACGTGATCCTTGTCGCAGATAAGCGTTGGCAGAGAACTTATCCGTGAAATAACGTCGGCATATTGTCCGGCAAACTCAGAAAGCTCGCCGACAGGCGAATATTTTTTAAAAATGACCTCGCCGTCTGTTGCCGTGTATATTTCCAGTGGGTCGCCCTCACGAATACGCAGAGTTCTTCGGATTTCCTTCGGAATAACTACTCTGCCCAAATCGTCAATTCTTCTTACAATACCTGTAGCCTTCATATCTGAAATCTCCCTTTATCTATAATTTAATTAGAGCCAATTTTTTTACCGCCAAAGATTTTGCGGCGTTGCATAAGTTGCTCTAATATTGTTTGTTTTCGCAATTTGTTTATACTGAAAATAATAGCGAAATTTCAATTTTAAGACAAGGTATTTTATGGAATTCAAAATTTACATAATGAATTTTTATTAGTTTTGCTCTTGGAATTTATATAAAATATGCGTAAAACAAAGAAAGCTCGGATTTCTGAAATGAGTCCGAGCTTTATTGTTTGTATAGAGAAAGACTGCATTATAATTTTGCAAATTCTCGTTTCCTTACCCAAAAATATGCAAGCGTTACCGCAGTACCTGTCAATACCCATGATATAGGATAGACAATAAGCAGTGCACAATAATTATGGTATGCATTAAAAACCGTGTATATCCACACTATTCTGAAAATAACAGAGCCGAAAATTGTGATAACCGCAGGTGATAAGGAATGTCCCAGACCACGAAGTGCGGCACAGCTTATTTCATATGACCCCGTGAGTATTTCAAGAAGCATAACTATAGCCATTCTTTGAAAAGCGTATTTTGCAACCTCGGTGCTATCGGTGAAAAAGCTTATAAACAGATTACTTCCTGCTATAAAAATAACTCCCGTAATACCGCAGATTAAACACCCGAAAAACATACACAGCCTGAAAATTTTTTTGCATCTGTCGTATTTCCGTGCGCCGTAATTCTGACTTGTAAATGTAACGGCTGTCTGGCTGAAAGCACAGATTATATAGTATGTGATGTATTCAAAGTTAAGTGCAACGGAAGAACCTGCTACAGCGTCAGAACCAAGGCTGTTAATTGACGCCTGCACAAACACGTTGGAAATTGAAAAAACCATTCCCTGAATTCCAGCAGGAACTCCAATCATAAGCATTTTTTTCAGATGAATTCTGTGAAAACGGATTTTTTTAAGAGTTATTTTTATGTATTCATTATCCTCGGTAAACAAATAATACATAACAAGTGCCGCACTTACACCGTCTGCTATTACCGTTGCGATACCAACACCCGCAACGCTCATATCAAAGACAATTACGAAAAGCAGATTTAGAAGAACATTGACAATTCCCGATAAAATCAGACAGTACAAAGGACGTCCTGTATCACCGATACTTCTTAAAATAGCTGAGCCGAAGTTGTAAATCATTACAAAAGGCATTCCGAGAAAGTATATTCTCAGATAAAGCGACGCAAGCTCAATAACATCTTCGGGAGTATTCATTAAAACAAGTATGGGCTTTGATAAGAACTGACCGATTAGCAAGAGGAAAAATCCGCAGACAACAGACAGTAAAATTACGGTGTGAGAAGCTTCATTAGCTTTATCTATTTCCCTTTGACCTATGTATCTTGAAATAAGGACGTTTGCCCCGACGGCAAGACCGGTAAAAAGCAGAACCATAAGATTGATAAGAGGTCCGTTGCTTCCTACTGCGGCAATAGCCTGACTTCCCGAAAATCTTCCTACAACAGCAACATCAGTTGAGTTGAAAAGCTGCTGTAATATACTGCATCCGGCCAATGGGAGGGCAAAGAAAAATATCTTTTTCCCCAATGGGCCTTCAAGCATATTTATCTGATGAGATTTTTGCTTTTCGGACTTCTCAATACGGTGCATTCTTTGCTTTGCGAGTTTCTTTGCTATAACCATTTACCCATTATCTCCTGTAACTTTAATACCCATATTATTGTAGTACTCAGCATTTTTACTTACAAGAGTTAATTAGAAAGAAATTAAGGGCGAATTGCTTTTTAATTTTAGGAAATATATCCAAGTTATTACTGAAACAGACAAAGATATCTTTAAAACAAAAAGAAATAGAGCCGAAAAAAATCACTATAATATTCAAAATATGATTGATAGGCAATAATAATTGCAAATCAACAAGGTTAGTTGGAAATATCAGATTGAATTAATTGATATCCCACATAAAAGCAAAAGAAACCAGTTGACAGCTCTGTAAAATGTTGGAAACAAAGATATTTACTTTTGATTTCAAAATATGGTGATAATCACATAAACTCTATGATTATAGGAGAATTTGAGATATATTTGGATTTATTATCTCAAATATTCCTACAAATTAGCAATTGATGTGAATGTTATTTTGTGCATTTGTAGTAATGCACAACAAAAACACCTTTCTTTTGTTTAATCATACAAAACTGCGAAATAATCAAAAAAATGCTTGATTTCCACATTTTTTAGTGATATTATATAGGTGTCAAATAAAAAACCGCTTGAGAGCGGAGAAAAGGAGTTTAGAAATTATGCATGCTTTAAAAAGATTCGGAACAGCTTTTGGTGGCTATAAAATGATGGAGGATTATCCGGTTCCCGTATGCGGCCCCGACGATATTATTCTTGAAATCAAGGCTGCCGCAATCTGCGGTGCTGATATGAAGCACTGGAACGTAGACAACGGTTATGATGACACGAACATCACACCCGACCAGCAGCAATCAGTTCGTGGACACGAATTTGCAGGCGAAATCGTTCAGGTCGGCGAGAACGTAAAAGACTGGCACGTAGGTCAGAGAGTGGTGTCCGACAACAGCGCTCACGTTTGCGGCGTATGTCCTGCCTGCGAAAGCGGCGATTTCCTTTGCTGTGAACACAAGGTAAACCTCGGTCTTGACAACAATACCTGGGGCGGCGGATTCTCAAAGTATTGTAAGGTTCCCGGCGAGATTCTTGCAATTCACAAGCACGCTATCTGGGAAATTCCCGAAGGCGTTAAGTATGAAGAAGCAGCAGTGCTCGACCCGATTTGCAACGCTTACAAGGCAGTTGCTCAGCAGTCACACTTAATCCCCGGACAGGACGTAGTAGTATTCGGTACAGGACCTCTCGGATTGTTCTCGGTTCAGATTGCAAAGCTCATGGGCGCAGTAAACATTGTAATGGTTGGTCTTGAAGAAGATGTAAAGGTAAGATTCCCCGTTGCAATGGAACTTGGTGCTACACATTGTGTTAACGGCTCAAGAGAGGACGTTGTTGCAAGATGTACCGAAATCTGCGGCAGAGATAACCTTGGACTTGTAATTGAGTGCTCGGGCGCAAACATTGCTTTGAAGCAGGCTATTGAAATGACAAGACCAAACGCAGAAATCGTTCGTGTAGGTATGGGTTTCAAACCTCTTGAGTTCTCAATCAACGATATTACAGCATGGAACAAGAGCATTATCGGTCATATGGCTTACGACTCAACCTCTTGGAGAAACTGCATCAGACTTCTTCAGTCAGGTCAGATTAAGGTTGAGCCTATGATAACTCATCGCCTTGGTCTTTCACAGTGGAGAGAAGGCTTTGACGCAATGGCTAAGAAAGAAGCAATCAAAGTTATTTTCACATATGACTATGATGATTAATCGGTAATTGAGTTGTTTGGAGGTGATTTCAATGAGAAAGCTAATGATTGCACCGTCGGTAGGCTGTTGTGATTTGTTTCATATTGAAGAACAGGTTAAGCTGATTAATGAAAAATCGGATTATCTTCATATGGACATTAAAGACGGCGTATATGTTCCCAGCTACGGCATAGGCTCCGATTATCTTGACTATCTTAATAAACACGTTGATAATCTCAAACCTATGGACGCTCACCTAATGGTTAAGCACCCTCAGCAGTACCTCGAATTGTTTGCAAAGTCGGGTGCTGAGTACATAACACCTCACACAGACTGCATTGAGGGAGACGCTTTTGTTACGATTAATAAAATAAAGGAATTAGGCTGTAAGGCAGGAGTTGCATTAAGCCCCTCGGTTCCTTTAAGCACTATTGAATATTACCTCCCTTTACTTGATAAGGTAACGATTATGATTGTTGATCCCGGCATTTCGGGACAACCCGTTAACCCTCAGATGTTCGTAAAAATTAACCGCCTTGCAAAAATGAGAAAAGAACTCGGACTAAACTTCCTCATTGAAGCTGACGGCTCTATGAACAAGGATTTATACCGTCCTCTGTACGAGGCAGGAGCAGATATGGTTGTTTTAGGACCTCCTGCTTTGTGGAATAAGGACGCAGACTTTGAAAAGGCATGGTTAATTATGGAAAAAGAGCTTGAACAGGAGCTTGACGGTGCCGAAAGAAAATTATAAAATATCAATTCTTTAAAATATTATAAGGAGTATAAAAATGGGAAACAAATCTAATGTCAACATAGGCGCAAGACTTGACCGTCTGCCCCAATCAAAATGGCACATTAAAATGTGGCTGGTTACAGCATTTGCACTTCTGGTTTGCTGGTCAAACGGTATCGGCGGTGCAGTTCAGAATATCTTACTTAACGAAATTCACTGGTTAGAACCCGGAACAACCCTTCTTGCAATGTGGGGTACAACTTACACAGCCGGACAGCTCTTCGGTGCACTCATCGGCGGACCTATCGGCGATAAGATAGGCAGAAAAAAGAGCATTATGCTTTATGAGATAATTCATATTATTGCAATGCTCGGCGGCGCATTCTCACCAAACGTTTACGTTCTCTATGTATTCAGACTCTTACAGGGTCTTGCACTCGGCGCACTTCTCGTTGTTCTTTTCGCAGGCTTCACAGAGTATGTTCCCGGCAAAAACCGCGGTACATGGTCAAGCCGTACATCATTCATCGGCAACTGGGCACACCCCATTTGCAACGGTATTGCACTTTTAATCGTTTCAACAGGCGTAAGCTTTGCAGTTAACTGGAGAATCCAATTTATGATTCCCTCCATTCTTTCAATCATTGCTTGTATCTTCATTCAGACAAAGTTCCCCGAATCACCCAGATGGCTCGAGTCACAGGGCAGATATGAAGAAGCAGACGCAATTATGACAAAAATTGAACAGGAAATTGAAAAGTCAACAGGCAAGCCCCTTCCTCCGATTGAGGTTAAGGAAGCAAAGCCCGTAAAGAAGCTCTCCTACAAAGCACTCTTCAAAGGCAAACTTTTAAGAAGAACAATCGTTGGTTCACTTGTACTTATCGGAATGAACACAATCCAGTACACACTTATGAACTGGATGCCCTCAATGCTCAAATCAATGGGATTTGATACTTCTCAGTCACAGTTTATGACAATGTTCGGTCTGTTCGGCGCTCCGTTCGGAATCCTTATAGCATCTCTTATTATGGATAAAATTCCCCGCCGAGTAATGGGTGTTGCACTTCTCGCAGGCATGGCTGGACTTGGTATAGCAACAGGCTTGCTTGCTCCCACACTCGGAATGACAGGTATCATCGTTATGACCTTCCTGCTCAACACGGTAATCTATATGTATGTTTGCTATGCGTCAGCCGTTTATGTTCCCGAAATGTGGCCTACATCGGCAAAGCTTTCAGGCTCAGGCTTCTGTAACGCAATGGGACGTGTCAGCAACATCTTCTTCCCGTTCCTTGTTACATACGTTGCAGCAAGCATAGGCGCACCGGCAGTATTTATCCTTATCGCTATCGTAGCAGTTATCATTGCAGTAAGCATTATATTCCTCGGCGTTGAAACAAGAGGCGAATCTGTTGAAGATATCGGTAACGTAGATTAAAACATAATGAACATATATCCTGCATCCGATTTTCCGGATGCAGGAACAACAAAAAACACAAGGAGGTTTTTGTTATGAAAAATTCAGAGGCAATTTTAGTGACACCTAAGCAGTTTGAAATTCAGGAATGTCCCGTTCCCGAACCAAAAGATAATGAAATTCTTATGAAAGTTGAATATGTCGGTATGTGCGGCTCAGATATTCACGGCTTTGAATTCGGTCCGTTCATTCCGCCTAAGGACCCCAATCAGAAAATCGGTCTTGGCCATGAGGTAGCAGGCGAGGTTGTAAAAATCGGCGCAAAGGTTACTAAGTTCAAGGTCGGCGACAAGGTATTAATTGAGCCCGGCGTACCAGACAACACCTGCGAATACTGCCGCACAGGCAGATACAACATCTGCCCCGGAGTTGACTTTATGGCTACACAGCCTAACTACAAGGGTGCACTTACACAGTATATGACTCACCCAGAGGAGTGGACATATCACGTACCCGAAAATATGACAACTATGGAAGCCGCACTTGTTGAGCCTGCCGCAGTCGGTATGCACGCAGCAATTCTCGGCGGTGCACAGCTCGGCAAGAGTATCGTAATCCTCGGTGCAGGCACAATCGGACTTATGGTACTTCAGGCTTGCAAGAGCTTAGGTGCAACAGATATTACCGTTGTAGATATTATGCAGAAACGTCTTGACCTTGCATTAAAGCTGGGCGCAAGCAGAGTAATAAACGGAAAAGAAGAAGATACTGTTGCAGTTCTCCGTTCACCCGAACTCTACGGCGACCACGGTGTTGACCTTGTGTTTGAAGCAGCAGGTTCTGCATTTACCGCACAGCAGGCTGTTGAAATTGTCGCTCGTGGCGGCAAGATTATGATGGTTGGCACACACTCAAAGCCTGTACCCATCAACTTCCTCAAGATTAACCGTGAGGTTACAATCCAGACCTCGTTCCGTTACTGCAACAACTTCCCGCAGACAATCGAAGCTATCGCATCGGGCAAGTTCAATGTTAAGGATATGGTTACTCATATCTACGATTACAAGGATGTTCAGCAGGCATTCTCAGACGCTATCGACCCCGTTAAAAAGGCTGATATGGTTAAGGGCGTAATTAAGGTAGCAGAATAATAACTATAATTAAATTGAAAGGTGATAACTTATGATTTCAGATATCAGATTTTGGGAAAGAAAAGCCTCCGAAGGACATTATGCAATTCCTCATTTTAATGTATGGAACGCTGAAATGTTGATGGGCGTTATTGACGCAGCAGAGGAGCTTCGTGCACCGATTATTATTTCTTTCGGAACAGGCTTTACAGGCAACACAGTGTTCGAGGACTACTGCTATATGATGGAATCAATGGCAAAGAAAGCAAGCGTTCCTGTTATTCTGCACTGGGACCACGGCAGAAATATGACTATTCTTCACAACGCAGTTAATCATTGTATGAATTCTGTAATGCGTGATGCGTCTGCACTTCCTTTTGAGGAGAACGTTGCAGAGATTAAGAGATGTGTTGATTACTTCCACGCATACAATATCCCCGTTGAGGCTGAGCTGGGACACGTTGGCAACGAAACAGTATACGAGGAAGCTCTTTCTGAGTATCAGTACACAGACCCCACAAAGGCAAAGGAATTTGTTGAGAGAACAGGCTGTGACTCACTTGCAGTTGCAATCGGCAACGTACACGGCGTTTATTCTTCAGAGCCCAAGCTTGCTTTTGATGTGCTTGAGGCAGTAGCAAAAGAGGTTGATGTTCCGCTCGTACTTCACGGTGCGTCGGGTATCGGCGACGAAGATATCAAGAAGGCAATTTCACTTGGCATAGCAAAGATTAACATTCACACTGAATTGTGTCAGGCTGCTATGGAAGCTATCAACGCACACAAGGACGAGCCTTTCCTCGCAGTTGAGCGTGCAGTAAGAGCAGCAGTCAAAGAACGTGCTATGTATAAGATTAAATTATTTGGTGATGACGGTAGAGCAGATGAGTAATGAAAAGAAACTGGATGTAATTTGCCTTGGTGCTGCGGTAGTTGATATTCCGCTTCGTCCGGTATCAAGGGATATATTCGACATAGAGTCTTATCCGGTGGACAGAATAGCTATGTCGGTGGGCGGCGACGCAATGAACGAAGCAACAATCATCAGCCGTCTTGGCTTTAAGACAGGTATAATTGCCTGCATCGGTGATGATGCGGCAGGTCAGTTCATTCTCCGCTCCTGCAAAAAGGACAACATTGATGTTGAGGGTATCAAAATTGACCCGAGAATTGACACCTCGATGAACATTGGTCTTGTAACCGAGGACGGCGAAAGAACTTTTGTTACAAACCGCAACGGAAGTCTTTGGAAAGAAAACATCGAGCACGTTGATTTTGAAAAAATGAAGCAGGCAAAAATTCTTTCCCTTGCAAGTATTTTCAACTGTCCTCTGCTTGACGGCAAGACTCTGGTTGAAATATTCAAGGTTGCCGAGGCAAACGGTATGATTATTTCGGCAGATATGATAAAGCCCCGTCTTGGCGAAACGCTTGACGACATCAGAGAAGCTCTGAGCTATGTTGATTACTTCTTCCCGAATTACGATGAAGCCTGCCTGCTGACAGGTGAAACCGAAGAAGCAAAGGTTGCCGACAAGCTGTTTGAATGTGGTGTAAAGAATGTCATTATGAAAATCGGCAAGCGTGGATGCTATATCCGCAACGTATCGGGTGCTATGATTGTTCCTGCCTGCAAGGGTGTGACTGCAATTGACACAATAGGCGCAGGCGACAACTTTGCGTCGGGCTTTATCGCAGCGTTGCTTCAGGGAAAGAACATTCACGAATGTGCAATCTATGCAAACTGCACTGCGGCTATTTCTGTTCAGCACGTAGGTGCAACAACCGGCGTTAAGAACAAGGAAATGGTTGACGAAATGCTCGAAAAATACAAAAAAGACTATATACTTTGATACTGTGATTCAGCCCTGCGATAATTCAAAGGGCTGAACAATCATTCAGAAAGGATGACTTGCAATGAAGACAATGAAGCTTGGTAAAACAGGCATTGATATTTCAAGAATGGGACTGGGAACATGGTCAATCGGCGGCGGCTCTGCATGGGGCGGCGACCACGACCTACAGGTTGTAGTTGATACAATCCGTGAAGCTCCGAAGCTCGGTGTGAACCTCATTGATACAGCTCCCGGTTACAACTTCGGCAACAGCGAGAAGATAATCGGCAAGGCGCTTGAGCAGATGAACCGTGAAGACGTTGTTATCATCACAAAGTGCGGCGTTACATGGGATCAGGAGATGAAGGGCGATCTTTTTAACAAGGTAAACGGTATTCAGCTTTACAAAAACCTGAACAGCGCTTCCGTTAAAAAGGAAATTGAAGAATCGCTCAAGAGAATGGGAACTGATTACGTTGACGTATATATGACTCACTGGCAGTCAATTGAGGGCAGTGAGTATTACGTTCCGATTCAGAAGACAATGGATGTTCTCAACGAGCTTAAGGCGCAGGGCAAAATCAGAGCAATCGGTGCCGCTAACGTAGACATTAATCAGATTCAGGAGTACTTAAAGTACGGCGACCTCGACATTGTGCAGGCAAAATACTCCATTCTTGACCGTGGAATTGAGGACGAAATCATTCCCTGCTGTCGTGAAAACGGCGTGACAATTCAGGCTTACTCTCCGCTTGAAATGGGACTTCTTTCGGGAACATTGCCCAGAGATTACAAGCCTGTAGGAGCACAGATTCCTAAGAAGTGGTTCCAGCCCGAAAATATGCAGGCTGCTATGGACGTTATGGAGCAGTGGAAACCTCTTTGCGAGAAATACAATTGCACTATTGCCAACCTTGCACTTGCATGGATTCTTGCACAGGGAGATTTCATTAATCTGCTCAGCGGTTCAACAACCGTAGCTCAGATTGCAGAGAATGTCAAGTCATCGGACATTGAGCTTGACCCGTCTGATGTTGCTGCAATGCGTGATATGGTAGAGGCTATTGATAAATAAGTTCTGTCAGTCGATATTCAAGTTTTTTCGGTACAACTCGATTAAATAATTAACAAAAAACCTTTACTTCTTCTTAAGTTTGTGCTACAATATAGACAAAAGAAAAAGAAGGTCGGTATATGACAAAGAGAATAGATAAAATTAAACAGAAGGTCGAAGCTGAAGGTGAAGTTTTTGTATCCGACCTCAGCCGTTTGTATAACGTCACTGAGGAAACAATTCGCAGAGACCTTGAAAAACTTAAAAACGAAGGTGTTGTTACCCGTACATACGGCGGTGCTATGCTGAACACTACCTTGCAGAGCGACAGGGTGCACTTTTCAAAAAGAAGGGCAATTAACCTTGAAGCAAAGAAAAAGATAGCAAAGCTTGTGGCTCGTGAATTCGGCGACGCAAGAACAATTATGGTGGACAACAGCACTACCGTTATTGAAGCGATAAAGCTTTTTAAGGATAATAGAAATATTACCGCAATCAGCTTTTCGGCACAGATTTTTCAGGAGCTGGATGAAACGAATATGATGCTCGTTTCAACCGGAGGAATATATGATGAAAGAACTCGCTCCTTCTACGGCAGTCTTGCAAAGGAAAATATCCGCAAATACAACGTTGATGTTGCTTTGCTTGGTTGCAAGGGACTGGATATGACGAACGGAATATCGGACTCGTCTGAAGGAGAAGCGGATTTAAAGGCAGAAATGTCAAGCCGTGCAGCAAGCGTAGTTGTGTTGGCTGATCATTCAAAATTCGGTCAGACCGCATTTGTAAATTTCCTGCATTGGGATATGGTCAATTGTCTGATTACCGATGAAAAACCCATTGATAAGTGGGTAGAATTCTGTAATCGTATGAACATTCGTCTGATATATGAGTGATGCATAAAACGTTTTTTCTATTCGCAATTTCATATAGTGATTTAAGCTCTTGATTTTAACAAATCAGGAGCTTTTTATTTATTGGCAATATCCGCTGATTGTGCGGTATTGCCCCGAACTAATAAATTGATTGATGATTGCTTCTGTTTCATTTGCGATTGAAGTGCAACGCTGTGTTTGGGGGCGTCGGAATTTTATTTTGGTATGTTTACCTGTATTAAAATTTTCCGATAATTCATAAGATTGTGCTTATTGCTTATGATTTGCAAATTTTTATGTGAAGGAGATGTGATTATGTCATTACAAAAGAAAAAGTCATCAATTGTTAAAAAAATGATAATTTCAGTGGCGGCAGGCTTTGCAGTCGGATTTTTGTGCTTATTCCTAAAGAGTATGCTGATGGGCACAGACGGCGAGGGCGTATGGAAAGTGATTGACGCAATATTTTTCCAGGATATTACCGCTACCAAAAGCATTGAAGGCATCGGCTTGTTCTATATTATCGGACAGCTTTTTATGCACGGCTTGCAGATGATGATTGTGCCTTTGGTGCTTTGCTCGCTTAGCCTTGCTCTTTGCAGTCTTGCAGACCCGAAAAAGCTCGGCAAAATTGCAGGAAAAACATTTATAACCTACCTTTCTTTTTATGTAGTTGCCGCCGCACTTGCAGGCGCAGGAGCATACTTTGTAAAGTCAATGGGTTGGTTCAGCGTAAACCTTCCTGCTCAGCAGGCTCAGGAAATTGTAACGATGGAGGGCTATAACCCGCTGGTAACAATTGTCAATGCCGTTCCGTCAAATATGATTAGCGCAATGTCAACTAACACGACAATTCTTTCGGTTGTAGTAATTGCAATTGTCCTTGGCTTGTGCATTACAAAAATGGGCAAAAAAGCTGACCCGATAAAAAATGTAATTCAGAATCTTAACGATATCGTTCAGATGTTCCTTGACTTCCTTATCAACAAAATTGCACCTATTGCAATTTTCTGTATGATTTCAAGAGCACTTGCCGTTTACGGATATGAATATATTTCCCCCACATTGGTATGGATTGCGTCAACAATTGTAATTTGTCTTGTTCTTGTATGCACAATCTATCCGATAGGCGTGTTCCTAACTACAGGTCTTAACCCGATTACTTTCCTTAAAAAGACGGCAAAAATCGGACTTTTTGCTGCGGCAACAAATTCATCTGCCGCAACATTGCCCCTCAACACAAAAACCTGTATAAACGAGCTTGGCTGTTCGGAGGAAGTAACAAGCTTTGTTCTTCCCACAGGTATGACAATCAATATGAACGGTACAACCGCAATGCATATGATTGCAATTACATTTATCGGAACAGCGGCAGGAATTGACGTAACGCCCATGACTTTGATTCTGACAGCATTCCTTTCTATATGTACGGCAGTCGGTACTCCCGCTATCCCCGTAGCAGGTACTACCATGGTATATGTTGTTATGATGGGACTCGGATTTAATTCCGAGCTTTGTATGATTGGTTATTCGCTTGTTCTTGCAATGAATTACCTGCCCGGTATGGCTGTAATTACCCTTAACGTAGTAGGCGACGCCGCTACAAACGTAATTGTAAGCCACAAAGAGGGTGCTCTTAACAAGGAAATATACAACAAAAAGTAATCACTGATTTGCTTACTACTGCTTTTCCATAATTTTATCCCAAAACCCCCGGGATAAGACAAACGGCTTCCGTGTAATTCATTTGCATTATCCGGGAGCTGTTTTGCTTTTATGTTTATTTGTCTGAACTTAAGCTTGATAATTCAATCTGCTGAAGCTATACTAATATAAAAGGCGGTGAAAAAATGAACAAAGATAAAAAGAGGTATCTGGAATGTCTTTCAATGCAATATCCCACAATTGACAGCGCAGCAACAGAAATAATAAATTTACAGTCAATTCTTAACCTGCCGAAAGGAACAGAGCATTTTCTCTCCGATATTCACGGAGAGTACAAGGCTTTTTCTCACGTTCTGCGAAACGGCTCCGGCGCTGTAATGAAGAAAATAAACGACGTTTTCGGTGATACTCTCACATCATCAGAAAAGAAAGAGCTTGCTTCGCTTATTTATTATCCGATTGAAAAGCTCGAGTATATTAAGTCGGAAAGTCTGAATACTTATGAATGGTACCGCACGACGCTTTACAGGCTTGTGTCGGTCTGCCGTACAGTTTCTTCAAAATACACACGCTCCAAAATCCGTAAGGCACTCCCCGACAGCTTTAAATATGTAATTGAGGAGCTTATCACCGAGAAAAAAGAGGTTCTCAACAAAACCGCTTATTACGAGGAAATCATAAATACAATAATAGAAATCGGATATGCCGACAAGTTCATTGAGGAAATGTCAAATCTGATTCAGCGCCTTGTAATTGACCATCTTCATATAATCGGCGACATTTACGACAGAGGCTCAGGCTCACATTTTGTAATGGAACGTCTTTGCAGCTATCACTCGCTTGATATTCAGTGGGGCAACCACGACGTTTTGTGGATGGGTGCATCGGTAGGGCAGACAGCCTGCATTGCAAATATTGTGCGTACAAGCCTTTTGTACGATAATGTGTCGGTGCTTGAAAACGGCTACGGAATCAGTATTTTACCGCTAATGCTCTTTGCAATGAAAACCTACGGCGACGACCCTTGCACCCAATTTAAAATCAGGAGCAAAAACAGCGATGCTTCCGAAATCGGACTTGAAATGAAGGCGCACAAGGCAATTTCAATTATTCAGTTCAAGCTTGAAGGACAGCTCATAAGCGAGCACCCCGAATATAAAATGGAGCACAGAAAGCTGTTGCATAAGATTGATTTTGCAGACAAAACAGTAGAGCTTGACGGCATAAAATATCAGCTCGCCGACAGCAATTTCCCGACTGTAAATCCCGACAGTCCTTATGAACTTACAGACGAAGAAAAGGAAGTTGTAAGAAAGCTCAGATATGCCTTTGTAAGCTGTGAAAAGTTAAAAAAGCATATCAGCCTTTTGCTTAACAAGGGCAGTCTGTATAAGGTGACAAACGGCAACGTGTTGTTCCACGGCTGTATTCCGATGACCTCTGACGGTGAGTTTCGCAAGACCGATATACTCGGTGTTCCGCTTTGCGGAAAGGCTCTGTACGACAGCATGGAAAGCTTTGCAAGGAAGGCGTTTCTGTCGGTCAATGATTCCGAAAGGAAAAACGGCAGGGATATACTCTGGTATTTGTGGAACGGAGCTGACTCACCACTTTACGGCAGAGATAAAATGACTACTTTTGAAAGATATTTTATAGCTGATGAAAGCACCCACGTTGAAACAAAAGATATTTACTATACCTTGATTAATAATAAGGAAACTGCCGAAAAAATTTTTGATGAATTTGGCGTAAAAGGGGAGAACAGACACATAATAAACGGTCATGTGCCCATACATCATCAGGAGGGTGAAAATCCCGTAAAATGCGGCGGCAGAGTAATAATTATTGACGGAGGATTTTCACGTCCGTACCACAAAGTGACGGGAATTGCAGGCTATACGCTGATATACAATTCCTACGGACTTATGCTTACCGCTCACGAGCCGTTTCGCTCGGTCGGCGAGGCGATAAAAGATTGCACGGATATGCAGACGCACAGAGTCGCATCTGAGGTGGCTGACAGGAGAATTCTTGTAGGCGATACCGACAACGGTGTGAAAATCAAAGAATCAATCAGCGACTTAAAAGAGCTGATTAACGCCTACCGTTCGGGTGAAGTCCGACAGAACAAGCACCGATAATTTAATATAACAAAACAAAATCAGTCGGGTTTTCTCGACTGATTTTTACTTTGTTACTTATTATCATAAACAGGTGAACAGGCACAACCTTTTTGACTTTAATTTTGAAAAATCACAAGGTCAAAGAAAGTCAAAAATATTTTAAAATTGAGTAAAAACGAGAATAATAAAGAATATGTGAGAATAGTCAAGAAAGCATATAAATATTTGACTTTAATTGACTTTGACTTTATCTGACCTTGTAATTATAATAGAGTCAAAGGTCAGGAAAGGACAAACAAGAGTGGCTGAAATGTAATCTACCCCCCTATAAATGTAATAACACCAAGCCCCGACAATGACCTATTATATAAAGGCAACGCCGCACACACCAAGCTGTGCGGTATTGCTGAATCTGAAATGAGGCGATTATATGAGAATGAGCGATTTGGTAGCTCAATATATTACACAAATGCTCGATGAACAGAACGGCAGTGCCGAAATTCAGCGAAACGAGCTTGCAGGAAACCTCGGATGCGTACCGAGCCAGATAAACTACGTCATTACTTCACGATTTACTCCCGAACAGGGATACATTGTAGAAAGCCGGCGAGGCGGCGGAGGCTACATACGCATCAGCCGTGTAAAAATGGATAGAGGCACGGCGATGATGCATATAATAAACTCTGTAGGCTCAACGCTTGACAAGGCTACAGCAGAGGCAATGCTCAACAATATGCTCCAGCGTGATATGATAGAGTTGCAGTCGGCAAAAATAATTGCGGCGGCACTTTCGGACAGAACGCTTTCGCAGGTTGAACAGGACAAACGTGATACGGTAAGAGCAGACTTATTCAAAAATATGCTTCTGACCATTGAATAATTTATTTAGGAGGTTTTATTTATGAAATGTCAGAAATGCGGAGCAAATAATGCTAACACACATGTAAAAACAATCATCAACGGTGAGTTCAAGGAATACGACCTTTGCAGTGAATGTGCAAAGAAAATGGGATATACAAATGTTTTCGGAGATATGGAGGATGAGTTTTCAAACTTCCTCGGCAGTTTCTTCGGAAACGTACTTCCGGCAAGAACGCAGGCAACTCGCTGTGAGTTCTGCGGCAGTACCTATTCGGACATTGCAAAGTCAGGTCACGTAGGCTGTGCAAACTGCTACAGCGTTTTTGCTGACGAGTTGTTCCCGTCAATCAGAAGAATTCACGGTAATACCACCCACTGCGGAAAGAACAGCAGACTTGCCGAAAAAGCAAAGCAGTCAAAGCCTGCGGAAGAAACCAAAGAGGATAAAATCAAGAGATTAAAGGCGGAGCTTGACAAGGCAGTCAAGGAACAGAATTTTGAACACGCCGCAGAGTTAAGAGATAAAATCAAGGAATTGGAGGCATAAAAATGAGCAATGATGTTGTAATTTCAACCAGAATAAGGCTTGCACGTAACCTGAAAGATTTTCCGTTCCCCTGCAAATTAAATTCTCAGGGAAGGGAAAAGGTAATCGAAAAGGTCAGGGACGCTGTCAAGAAAAGCAACAGTCCCGTTGCCTCCGATTTCTCGTTCATCAAAATGAGCGAGCTTACTTCCTCACAAAGCGTATCGCTTGTTGAAAAAAGGCTTGTAAGTCCCGAATTTATCAGCGACACAGACGGACGTGCGCTTTTAATCAGCAAGGACGAGTGCTTCAGCATTATGATTAACGAAGAGGATCATATCAGACTTCAGGTAATCACAAAAGGCTTGTCGCTTGAACAGGCATATGATACTGCCGATAAGCTCGATACGTTGCTTGACGAAAATCTCGACTTTGCCTTTGATGAAAAGCTCGGCTACCTTACGCAGTGCCCCACAAATCTCGGTACAGGTATGAGAGCCTCTGTAATGCTCCATCTTCCTGCACTTGAAAAGAGCAGGGCAATTAACCGTATTGCAGGTAATCTCTCAAAGCTTGGACTTACCATAAGAGGAGCGCACGGCGAAGGTACAGAGCCGAAGGGCGCACTGTATCAGCTTTCAAATCAGGTAACGCTCGGTATCTCCGAAAAGGCGGCAATCGAGAACCTGAAAAACATAACAGAACAGCTTATTGCGCAGGAAAATCAGGCAAGAGAAAGACTCTGCTCAAGCATTGACATTCAGGATGCAATCAGCAGAAGCTTGGGTATTCTGCGTTCGGCACTTGTTATTTCACACGACGAGGCTTTAAAGCTTTTGTCAAACGTTCGACTCGGCATTGTGTCAAAGCAGATTACCGACGTATCGACTGAAACAATAGACAGGTTAATGCTTGCAGTTGAGCCTGCAACCCTGACTGTAGCGCTTAATAAAAATCTGTCTGCACACGACAGAGATATTGAAAGGGCAAAGCTCATAAGAGCAGAGCTTTAAGCAAATAATAAGAACATAAAAAGAACATAAAAAGAAAGAGGGTTATGACTATGTATGAATTCAGAGGATTTACACAAAAAGCAAACAGAGCACTTAACCTCGCAATTGAATCTGCACAGGATATGGGTCACAATTATGTCGGCACAGAGCACATACTTCTCGGACTTATTAACGAGGGTACGGGCGTAGCCGCAGCGGCTCTTGAACAGTGCGGAGTAACAGGCGACGCCCTCAGAGATAAAATCAGCACAACAGACGGAATAGGAATGAAAACAACGCTTACTCCCGATGACTTTACTCCGAGAACAAAGCGTGTGCTCAAAGCCGCAATGCTTGCCTCGGCAAGAATGGGCAACAATTACGTCGGTACGGAGCACCTTCTCCTTGCAGTAATTGCCGAGAGCGACAGCTACGCAGTATCATTCCTGCATGAGCTCGGTGTAAGCGAAAATGCAATTGCACAGGCAGTTGCAGGCGGACTTCAGAACGCCGGTCAGGAAAATGATTTTGCCGAAGAAAACGGCGGATTTTCTTCATCAAACGGAAGTGGTAAAGGCGGCTCTGCTCTTGAAAAATTCGGCAGAGATTTGACAAAAGCCGCTAAAAACGGCGAGATTGACCCTGTAATCGGACGTGAAAAGGAAATTGAGCGTGTTATTCAGATTCTCTCACGCCGTACAAAGAACAACCCCGTGCTTATCGGTGAACCGGGCGTAGGTAAAACGGCTGTAGCCGAGGGACTTGCACTTGAAATTGCAAACGGCAACGTTCCCGAAATCCTCAAGGATAAAAAGGTTGTCAGCCTTGACCTTACAGGTATGATAGCCGGTGCTAAGTACAGAGGTGACTTTGAGGAGAGAATCAAGGCGGCAATTGACGAGGTAAAAAAGTCAAAGGACACTATTCTTTTCATAGATGAACTCCATACAATTGTAGGCGCAGGTGCGGCTGAGGGCAGCGCAGATGCGGCTAATATTCTTAAGCCGTCGCTTGCAAGAGGCGATTTTCAGGTAATCGGAGCAACAACGCTTAACGAGTACAGAAAATACATTGAAAAAGACGCCGCTCTTGAAAGACGTTTCCAGCCTGTAAAGGTGGGCGAGCCGACTCCCGAACAGGCAATTGAAATCCTCAAAGGCTTGCGTGACAGCTACGAAGCGCACCACAAGGTAAAGATTACCGACGAGGCAATCAACGCCGCAGTAACGCTTTCGTCACGCTATATTGCCGACAGATATCTCCCCGACAAGGCAATCGACCTTATCGACGAGGGTGCGTCAAAGGTAAGACTTGCAACGCTGACTTCACCGCCCGATGTAAAGTCACTTGAGGACAGAATTGCGGACTTTGAAAAGGAAAAGGCAAGCGCCGTAAACGAGCAGGATTTTGAGCGTGCCGCAAAGCTGCGTGACGAGCAGAAAGAGGTTCAGGCTCAGCTTGACAACGCCAAAAAAGAATGGCAGGAAAGGCAGAAAAACAGCAGCGGCGAAGTAACCGCTGAGGATATTGCGAAAATCGTTTCCGACTGGACGGGAATTCCCGTTGTTCAGCTCACAAAAGAGGAGAGCGAACGCCTGCTCAATATGGAGAAGGTTCTCCACGAGCGTGTAATCGGTCAGGATGAGGCTGTTTCGGCAATCTCAAAGGCTATAAGACGAGGCAGAGTGGGACTTAAGGACCCGAAACGTCCTGTAGGCTCGTTTATCTTCCTCGGACCGACAGGCGTAGGCAAAACCGAACTTAGCAAGGCGCTTGCACAGGCAATGTTCGGCGACGAAAACGCAATGCTCAGGCTCGATATGAGTGAATATATGGAAAAGCACACGGTGTCAAAGCTTATCGGCTCACCGCCCGGATATGTAGGATTTGAGGAAGGCGGCCAGCTCACCGAAAAAGTAAGAAGAAAGCCGTATTCGGTAGTGCTTTTTGATGAGATTGAAAAGGCTCATCCCGATGTTTTCAATATGCTGCTCCAGATTCTCGAGGACGGAAGACTTACCGACTCGCAGGGCAGAACGGTTGACTTCAAGAACACCGTAATTATTATGACCTCTAACGTCGGTGCTCGTCTGATTACCGAAAAGCAGAAGGCTCTCGGCTTTAAGACTGACGAAGAAGAAAAAGAGCAGGACAGCAAGGACATCAAGGAGCTTGTAATGGGCGAACTGCGGAACGTTTTCCGCCCCGAGTTCCTCAACCGTGTCGACGATATTATCGTATTCAACAAGCTTACGCAGAATGAAATCAAGCAGATTGCTTCAAAAATGCTTGATACCCTTGCTAAAAGGCTTGAAAAGCTCGACGTAAGAATCACCTTTACCGACGAGGCTGTAACGGCAATTGCCGATAAGGGATTTGATGAAAACTACGGTGCAAGACCGTTGCGCAGAGCAATCCAGAGCGAGATTGAGGACGCACTTTCCGAGAAAATGCTTGAAGGCATTATCAAGGAAAATTCAGATGTTGTCTGCTCCTACAGCGACGGCAAATTCACCTTTGAAACAAAGTAATTTGCTCTACGCTTGAAATAATCAGTTGAATATGGTATTATATTTTCAGGCAAAATGCAGTATAAAAAATTAATTTCTGCATATACTTGAAATAGCCGAAAGCATATGATATAATATGTGTAGGCAAGAACGAAGTAAATTCAAGCTAACAAAGCGACCCCCTCACAGAAGGCACTCTGTGAGGGGGTCTTGTTTTTAGGCTTGTTGTCACTTACGGTGTATGTCAAGCCATTTGCAAATATAGTGGCAAACTAAATTTGCTGCGACAGACACAAAGAACGAAGTTAATATATTCAAGCTAACACCTCCCATCTGTTGTCGAAATGGGATGTGACAACTATGTAATTATAACACAATCACCATTTACATTTCAATTAATTGAGCAAAATAAAAGGGAAATATGCAGTTGAATTGCATATTTCCCTTTTTAATTTTAACTCAATGTGCGGAATAGTTATGCGCCTTGTCAAGCAGCATATCCTTGACCTTCATCAGCCTTGTGCGGCTGCTTCGGTCATTTTCCTCAAGCTTCATTGAAATATATTTTATTGTTTCCTGATAGCGTGGAATCATTACGTGCTCAAGCGAGTTTACACGTCTGCGTGTCTTTTCAATCTCTGCCGACATCATCTCGCAGCTCTTTTCAATCTGAGCGAGCCTGATAAGATCGGGCAGCAGCTTTTCGAGCGACATTACAGCATCGTCAAGCTCAAAAGACGTGAACGCAAAACCGTAGGGAAAAATATCACCCTTGTCGTTTGTTCTTGTTCCTGCCGTGAAAACAGGCGTTTCTACGCTCATAATATTGTGCGAATCAACTTCAATCGTCACCTGTTGTTTCGGTGACATCAGCGAAGCGTCAAGCGCCTGCTTTGACATAACTGCGCTTGCGTTTACAAAGTGAGCGTTGCATTCAGAAAGCTCCTTTTCAATCTTTTCACGCAGTTCACGGTTTTCTCTTACAAGGTCAAGAAACTGGCGCATAAGCTCGTCACGCTTATCCTTTAACATCTTGTGTCCCCGCACGGCGGTTGTAAGCTGTTTTTTCAGCTTTGTCAACTGCATTCGTGTGGGATTTACATTCATTATTGCCATAAATCAGCACCCTCAATGCAGTTATTGTTTGCCGTAGAACTCGTCGAGCATATCGTCCTTAATACGCTTGAGCTCACTTCTCGGGAGAATCTGCAACAGCTTCCAGCCGATGTCAAGAGTTTCCTCAATTGAACGGTTGTTGTCATATCCCTGCGAAACGTATTCCTTTTCAAACGCCTCGGCAAATTCAGCGTACTTTTTATCCATATCGGTAAGCGCCGCCTCGCCGAGAATTACCATAAGCTCTCTTGCGTCCTTACCTCTTGCGTATGCGGCAAAGAGCTGGTTCATAGTAGCCGCATGGTCTTTTCTTGTACGCTCCGGTCCGATACCCTTGTCCTTAAGACGTGAAAGCGAGGGGAGAACGTCAATAGGCGGAGTTACGCCCTTGCGGTAAAGCTCACGGGAGAGAATAATCTGTCCCTCTGTGATGTAACCCGTAAGGTCGGGAATCGGGTGAGTTTTGTCGTCCTCAGGCATAGTAAGAATAGGAATAAGAGTGATTGAGCCGTCTTTTCCTTTCAGACGTCCTGCACGCTCATAAAGCGTTGCAAGGTCTGTATACATATATCCGGGATAGCCTCGTCTGCCGGGGACTTCCTTTCTTGCAGCGGAAACCTCACGCAGAGCATCGGCGTAGTTTGTAATATCAGTCATAATAACGAGCACGTGCATACCAAGGTCAAATGCGAGGTATTCAGCGGCTGTAAGCGCCATTCTCGGAGTTGCGATACGCTCGATTGCAGGGTCGTTTGCAAGGTTTACAAACATAACCGTTCTGTCAATTGCGCCCGTTTCCTTAAAGGACTCTACAAAGTAGTTTGACTCCTCAAAGGTGATACCGATAGCGGCAAATACAACGGCGAACTGTTCGTTCTTGCCTCTTACTGTAGCCTGCTTTGCAATCTGTGCGGCAAGCTGTGAGTGGGGAAGGCCCGAAGCCGAGAAAATCGGAAGTTTCTGACCTCTTACGAGCGTGTTAAGTCCGTCAATTGCGGAAATACCTGTCTGTATAAACTCCTGCGGATAGTTTCTTGCCGCAGGGTTCATCGGCGTGCCGTTAATGTCAAGTCGCTTTTCGGGAATCAGCGCAGGACCGCCGTCAATCGGATTTCCGAGACCGTCAAATACTCGTGAAAGCATATCGGGTGAAACGGGAAGCTCCATTGACCTGCCGAGAAAACGCACCTTTGAACCTGCAAGGTTGATACCTGCCGCAGACTCAAAAAGCTGAACAAGAGCGTTGCTGCCGTTTACTTCAAGCACCTTGCAACGGCGTGTTTCACCGTTCGGAAGCTCGATTTCGCCGAGTTCGTCATACTTTACGTCCTCAACGTCGCTGATCATCATAAGAGGGCCTGCGACCTCTCTTATTGTACGGTATTCCTTCGGCATCAGTCATCACTCCTTTTCAGTACATCTGCAATTTCACTGTCGAGCTGTGCCTCAATCTGCTCAAACTCGTCATTTATCTTGTCTTCAGGCTCGTACTTATAACGTCCGATTCTTTCACGAACGGGAAGATTTACGAGCATTTCAATGTCAGCGCCCTTGTTAAGTCCGTCAAGAGCCTTATCGTAGTAGCTTAAAATTGCACGCATCATAAGCACTTGCTTTTTCAGCGAGGTGTAGGTGTCCGTCGGGTCAAATGCGTTCTGGTGGAGGTAGTCCTCACGGATTGAACGAGCCGATTCAAGCTTGAGTCGGTCGGGAGCTGAAAGTGCGTCCATACCTACGAGGTTTACAATTTCCTGCAGCTCCGATTCGTCCTGTAACAGAGCCATAAGTCTGCCCCTGAGCTCCATAAAGTCGGGAGCGGCATTCTCTTTATACCAGTCGGCAAGCTGGTCTGTGTAGAGCGAATAGCTTGTCAGCCAGTTGATTGCAGGGAAGTGACGTTTGTATGCAAGGTTTGCGTCAAGTCCCCAGAACACCTTGACAATTCTAAGAGTAGCCTGAGAAACCGGCTCAGAAATATCGCCGCCGGGAGGTGAAACTGCGCCGATTACGGACAGCGCACCCTCGGTGTCCTCTGTGCCGTTTACGATAACTCGTCCTGCTCTTTCATAGAACTGTGCAAGACGGCTGCCGAGGTATGCAGGATAGCCTTCTTCACCGGGCATTTCTTCAAGACGACCTGACATTTCACGCAGAGCCTCAGCCCAACGTGAGGTGGAGTCAGCCATAAGCGCAACAGTATAGCCCATATCACGGAAGTATTCCGCAATAGTAATACCTGTGTAAATTGAAGCCTCACGAGCCGCAACGGGCATATCGGAGGTGTTTGCAATAAGCACTGTTCTTTCCATAAGCGAGTTGCCTGTTCTCGGGTCCTTAAGCTCGGGGAACTCGTTTAAAACGTCGGTCATTTCGTTACCACGCTCACCGCAGCCGATGTAAACGATAATGTCAGCTGCCGCCCATTTTGCAAGCTGGTGCTGAACAACTGTTTTACCCGAGCCGAACGGTCCGGGAACAGCGGCTACACCGCCCTTTGCAAGCGGAAAGAGTGTGTCAATCGGTCTCTGACCTGTTGTGAGAAGAATATCGGGGGATAGCTTTCTCTTGTACGGTCTGCCCACACGGACAGGCCATTTTGTAAGCATTTTAACTTCGGTTTTATCCTTGCCGTTGTCGATTACGGCAATAACCTCGTCAATTGTAAAGTCGCCCTCGCTGATTTTTTCAACAGTACCCTCAACCTTGTTCGGAACGAGAATTTTGTGTAAAACAGCGTGTGTTTCCTGAACTGTACCGAGTACGTCGCCCGATACAACCTTGTCACCCGACTTTACGCTCGGGGTAAAGTGCCACTTCTTGCTGTGGTCAAGCGAGGGAACGTCAACGCCTCTTTTGAGGTTTGTTCCTGCGACCTTCATAATTTCGTTAAGAGGACGCTGGATACCGTCGTAAATTGAACCGATAAGTCCCGGTCCAAGCTCAACCGAAAGCGGTGCGCCAGTTGATTCAACGGTTTCTCCGGGACCGAGTCCGGAGGTTTCCTCATAAACCTGAATGGAGGCTTTGTCGCCGTGCATTTCAATTATTTCGCCGATAAGACGCTGACTGCTTACTCTGACAACGTCGAACATATTTGCATCACGCATTCCGTCTGCAATTACCAGAGGGCCTGCGACCTTTGTAATTATTCCTGTTTTCAAATTATACACCTCAATCGTTGAAGATAATATCGGAGCCGACAGCCTGTTCAACAAATGATGACAGACGTTTTAAGCCCGTACCCGTATTGCCCTTTACGCCGGGAACGGGAATAATAGCGGGAGTCAGCTTTTCTTCATAGCGGCTGCGCTCTTTTTCAACCGAATCAAACAGCTCCTCGGTAAGAAAAATAATTGCGTAATTGTCGCTGTCTGCAATGTTGCGGAGAAGGTGCGGACAATCTTCGATGCTTTCGCAGGGATAGATGTCTATTCCGATTGCGCAAAAGCCCTTTATGCTCTCGCTGTCGCCGATTACGGCAATGTTTTTAGCCATAAATTTCACGCAGCCTTTCTCTGATTGTATCCGTGTCGGTTTTGGTTCTTATGCCGCTAGCAATAATGTGAATAACCTTCTTTTCAGCCTCACAGCCAAGGTAATATCCGAGCAGCGGCTCTGCACCTTCACTTGCACGCTTGCAGCTTTCCTTTGCAGTTTTAATCAGCCTGTTGTCAACAAACCTTTCAAATGCAGACGGAGATTTTTTGTATTCGCTTATTGCTTCCCCGCAGCCGTATTCGCTGTATTTTGAAAGCTCGTCAACGAGTGAATCAATGCCCTTTAAGGCGGATTGAATTACCGAGCTTTTTCTGAAATCGTCAACATCGCACAAGGCTTTGAGCAGATAATCCATACTTGTGCCTGTGCGTGCGCTGCGCAGAGCAATTTTTATGTTACTGTAAAAAACATAGGTTTTAAAATAAGTTTTAAGAAACTGCGAACTGAAGCTTTCGGCAGATGAAATCATCTTTTCCATAAGCGCTCTGTCAACCAGAGCGTCGCTCATTCGTGCATCTCCCGTGTGTGCAAGCGTTTCGTAAGCCTCGTCAGCCGCTTTTGCAAGCCAGTCGGGGAGAAGTGAAAACTTCCTTTTTTCAACTGCCTCCTTAAGCGTTTCAACACTTATTGTCAGGGGCGTTAAAATAAGCTCATCGTAATCACGGTCAGCCATTGTGCCCTTTAAAACTACCTTGAGATTGTGAACGTCGTTCTGATAGAAAAACGGGTTGAAAATCTCAAAATCGGGAGCAACGCTTTTGAGGTAATCCCACATAGCTTTTGTGTGGCTGTCTATAATTTCCTCGACCGTCTTGCCGTCGCCGTAGCCCTTGTCGGACAAAAGTCTTGCAAGCTCGTATTCATCCTTGCAGGCAAGCAGCCTGTCAATATCGGCGCTTGTAAAAAGCGAGGTTTCCTTTGCACGTACGGAGCCTATGGAAAATTCATATGATAAAGCCATTGAATTCCTCCTTACTGTGCAAAAAGCTCACGGTTTATCAGGTCTTCGAGTTCGCCGCTTTTTTCGCTGATTATTGCGGCAAAGTCCATATTTTCTTCAATATCGCCGCATTTTAATATAAATCCGCCTGAAATGTCAGCCGCAGTTTTGCTTACCGTTGCGTTCAGACCGATTTGTGAAAGCCTGTTTTCAAAGTCCTTTGGCAGGCGTGAAATATCCTTTGAATTAAGCATAATTTCGCCTGATTTGCCGCTCAGCTTTGAAGCAAGCTTGTAGATTATTTCAAAATATTGCTTATCATCAAGGCTTAAAAGATATTCAAGAATTTTTGACATTGTAATGTCAATTTCCTTGCGGCGCCTTTTGAGCAATGAATTTCTCACTGCAAGCTCTGCGCTGCTTTTTGAAGATAAATTCATCTGCTTTACCTTGACTTCGGCTTTTTTAGCAATTTCGAGGGCTGCCTGTTCAGCCTGCGCTTTGCCGTCGTTAAGAATCTGCGAGCAGGTTTCTTCGGCTTTTGCGTTTATTGCTTTTATGTTTTCGTCGCAGTCTGACTTTATGCGGTCAAGAATTTTGTCGCCGCCGTTCATACAGACCCCACCTTTCTGTTCATATTTTTATCAGATGCTAAGTCCGGGAACGGAGATAACTACGAGAAGTGAAACGATGAAAGAAAGGAGAGCGTAGATTTCAACAAGAGTAACCGAAACCATTGCCTTTGAGAAGTTTCTGTCATCCTTTGCGCTCATTGCAATACCCGAAACAGCAGCCTTGCCCTGTGCAAAGCCCGAAACCATACCGCCGATACCGATTGCAAGAGAAGCGCCGAGATAAGCAAGTCCCTGACCGACTGTCGGCATAGCACCGCCGAGAACGCCGCAGTTTACGAGAATAAGGAAGCCTACGATAAAGCCGTAAAGACCCTGTGTACCCGGAAGAAGTGTGAGTACGAGCATTTTACCGAATTTTGATGAGTCCTCGGAAAGAACTCCCATTGAAGCCTGTGCTGCGCCGCCTACGCCCTTAGCAGAACCGAAGCCTGCAAGTGCAGTTGCGATTGATGCGCCTAAAAGTGCAAAAAACATTCCATTCATTTTGTTTTTTCCTCCTGAATTTTAATATATTTACTTTTCAGCGAGAACGGCTCGAACTCCTGTCCGCCGCCCTCGTAGAATTTACTGAACATTTCAACGTACTGCAATCTCATTGTGTGAACGTATGAGCCGAGTGCGTTAAGACCGATGTTGATTGCGTGACCTATAAGCAGGATAACAACCATAATTATACAGCCAACCCAGCTTGTGCCGAACATTGTTGCAAGCATATTGAATACCTGAGCCATAACGCCCGTTGTAAGACCGAGCGCAAGAAGTCGGGAGTAGCTTAAGAGGTCGCTGATGTAGCTTGTGATGTCGTAGAGAGAGGCAAGACCGCCTATGACCTTGCCAAAGCCCTTTTTGTGTCTGCCCTGAGTGAGCACAAGACCGACTGCACACGCAATAGCGATTCCTGCGCCGATATAGAGAACAACAGGTGAGAGCATCATTCCGACTGCAAGAACTGCAAAGCCGATTAGCATAAGCATCCACAGCCCTGTGTCAAAGAACGCTCCGCCGTAGTCTTTCTTTTTGAGGCATACATAGAACTTACAGCCCATGCCGACGAGAATATGCACAAGTCCGAATGCGATTGAAATCACCATAAGCGTGAGCGCATCTTTTTGCGGGTCGAGAGTCGGCCACGGAAGAATCTGCGCCATTGTTATGTCTGCACCCGTAAAGTGATTGTAGAGCACTGCGGGAGCGTCACCGAAGATACTTCCGAAAACAAGTCCCCAGAAAAACGTGGAAACACCGCAGTATTGAAACAGCTTGAGGTTGTTTCGCATCTGCGTATCGGGCTTGAAAATCTTTAGAACGATTCCGATTACTACTACCATCAAAAGTCCGTAGCCGGCGTCTGAGAACATCATTCCGAAGAAGAAGTAGAAGAAGAACGCAAGCAGAGGAGTCGGGTCAATGTCATCGTGTGACGGGGGAGAGTACATTTTTACAATTCCCTCGGCAGGCTGTGCAAACTTGTTGTTTTTAAGCTTTACGGGAGCGTCGTCGCCTGCTTCACCAAATTCAATGTGGCACACAGCAACTCTGTTGCAGAGCTTTTCGAGTTTGTCGCAGTCTTCTTCGGGAATGTAGCCGTAAATTACAAAGACGTGTCGTGAGTGGTCAAGCTCGTTAATTACGTGATATTTATCGGCTCTGATGCGGAAGTAGTCCTGCGTATCGCAGATTTCTTTTCGCTTGTCTGCAAATGAGGCGATTTCTTCCTTTGCCTTTTCAGTTTCCTTTAAAAGCTTTTCGCTCTTTGCCCGAAGTCTTTCAGCCTTTACTTTAGGTGTATGACTAGTCGGGCTCATAGGCTTTGCAAATCCTATGTTTCTCAGCACGTCCTCAGCCATTGTTTTCTGACTAATCGGTGTAAAGATTACCACGCAGGTCATATTACTTTCGGAGTGCTGAATTTCAAATTCAAATTCAAGCTTCGGATTCTGAGAAGCAATTTCGGTTGCAAGAGATTCATTGCTGTACTGACGGGGGAAAGTTCCGATAAACACTGCGGTTGACTTTGTATCGCCCGTATTCAGCGGAATGTCGAGGTTCTGCCACGCCTCAAGCTGAGCAAGAGTTGTGCTTATCCTCACCTGCTCGGCGGCATTGTCGGTACATTTTTTGTCAAGCTCTGTAATTCTTGAACAAATGTTGATTATGTCGCCTGCCTTTGAAGCGATTACGCCGATTTCGTCGGGGTCAACCTCACGCCTGCCTGCAAATGACGAAAGCAGTCCCTTCTTTTCGGGAGAAATTTCGTCAAGCACCTTGAGCGCCTGTTCCGTAAGCGTTACGTTTCGTTCGAAAACCTGCATCTGTGAGGTTAAATCGACCTTTGAAAAGCCCTTTGCAGTCTTGTCACGCTTTTTAATCTGAACAAGCGAGCTGTCCTGCAAATGTTCAAGAAGCCGTTTTCTGTCCTCACGCAAGGCGATAATCCGAACGGTTTTCATTTTTAATTTTGCCAATTTTCTATCACCACACTTTGTGATTGACTAAAATCAGTCAATAAGGTAATTTACTGCGTTTTTGATTACATCTGAGCGGTTTTTTTCTGCGGTTTCGGAAATTTTATTACATTTGATTTCCGATAATGCATAGGCTTCTTCAAGCTCTTTTTTGCCGTCTGCTTTAGCCTTTTCAAACATAGCCTGTGCCTTGCTCTCAGCCTCGGCTTTAGCGTTTTCAATCAGCTTTTCGCAGTCTTTCTTTGCCTGCGCAACTGCTTGCTCAGCCTTTGCTTTCGCTTCGGCCTCACGGTTTTTGCAGTTGTTTTCGGCATTTAAAACGGCGTCCAACATATCCTTAGCCATAATTCATCTCCTTGCTGTGTCAAAAAGAAGTTTTGTTCTTATGAATAATAAATATAAAAATATTTATAAACTAAAATATAACATATTTTTCGTAAAAAATCAATCATTAATTAAATGAATTCTGGGGACATTTTGGGCAAATTATATGTTTTGTTGGGTTTTGTGTAACAGTCTGTACCAAAAAACTGCTGTTCAATTGTGATTTTATCTCAAATTAAAGCTATTGAAAATAATAAAACATTTTGATATTCTAATATTATCAATAATATTTCCAATAAAATTTAAAATAAAAGGCAGACGATAATAATGAGCGAATTCAAGACAAATGTTATGAGAATACTCGACAAAGAGGGAGTTGAATATATCTCCCACGAATATCATCACGGTAAAGAAGCCGTTGACGGAGTAAGCGTTGCAAAGCTGTTGGGGCAGAATCCCGAATATGTTTTCAAAACGCTTGTGACAAAGGGAAGTAAGGACTATTATGTTTTTGTAGTTCCGGTAGCAGATGAGCTTGATTTGAAAAAATGCGCCAAAAGCGTTGGTGAAAAGTCGGTTGAGATGATTCACGTCAAGGACATCACAAAGGTTACGGGTTATGTAAGAGGAGGCTGTTCTCCGATTGGAATGAAAAAGAAGTACAAAACGACATTCCACATTACGGTGCAGAATATTCCGCAGATTATCGTCAGTGCAGGCAAAATCGGATATCAGATTGACTTGAATCCCGTTGAGCTTATCCGCCTTACAGACGGACAGTGTGCTGATATTGTGAAAGAAAAGTGATTATTCTATAAACGTTAACAAACAAAAGCGAACGGTTTTCTGCCGTTCGCTTTTACTTTATTTATACAAATTTTACCGCAGTGCCGTATGAAGGTACATCTTTTCGTTATATTGATTTACTCGTCAATAGTTTCAAGCTCGCTTTCTTCAACCTTGCGGAGCTCCTTTTTGTTGAATGCATCATAAATAACGGGAATAATGTAGAGCGTCATAAATGTTGCGTAAATCAGTCCGCCGATGCAGACGATTGCAAGCGGTTGCATCATCTCTGCACCCGTTCCGATTCCGAGAGCCATTACGGAAAGTCCGAGAATTGTTGTAAGCGCTGTAATCAGGATAGGACGCATTCTCGTTTTTCCTGCCTCAACAATCGCCTCAACACGCTCTTTTCCGTCACGGCGCAGTCTGTTGATGTAGTCAACAAGCACAATGCTGTTGTTTACGATGATACCGCAAAGCATTATGAATCCGATAAGCGAAACAACGCTGACGTCAAAGCCTGTTATGAGCAGACCGAGGAAACCGCCCGTGAATGCAAGTGGAATTGTAAACATAATAATAAACGGTGATTTAAGGCTCTGGAACTGGGCAACCATAATAAGGTAGATAAGCACTACGCCGAGCAGCAGCATAAGCATAAGCTGTGACATTGCTTCCATTGTAGCCTTATTACTGCCTGCAAATTCAATTGAACAGCCTTCGGGAAGTTTATAGTCGTCAAACAGCTTCTGAGCTTTGTTTGAAACGTCCGTAAGGGTATAGCCGTCCTTTAACGTTCCCGTGATTGAAAGATAACGTTTCTGGTCCTGACGTGTGATTACGTCTATTGTTTCCGACTTTGAAATATCGGCGATTGATGAAAGAGAGGTTGTCTTTTCGTTCTCCTCACTGTCTTTGTAGGTGATGTCAATACTGCCGATTGTATCGGGAGTGACATTTTGGCTCTCGTCCTTTACTATGACAACGTCAATATCGTTGCCGTTGTCATTTGTAAGCGTTGTAGATGTCTTTTCGCTTGAAACTGCCGAGGCTACCTGCTGATATACCTGCGCAACGGTGAGTCCCTTTTCAGCGGCTTTTTCCTTATTTACGCTTACCTTGATTTCGGGCGATGTTGCGCCCACTCCGCTGTCGGTTTCATCAATTCCTTCAACGGTTTCAAGCTGTTTTGCCATATCCTCGGCAGTTTTCTTGAGCGTTTCAATATCATCACCGTAGAGAGTGATTTCGATTCCTCCGTCACCGAGGAGTGATGACATTGAGCTTGTCGAGGAGCCTCCGCTAACGGTAATTTCACCCTTTACCTTTTCGAGGTCAGTGTTTAGTCTGTCGCAGATTTCTTCGCTCTGCTTTGTGTATTCGTCCTTGAGTACGCCGTAAGCGGTAACACTGCCTGCATCTGACGACGAGCCGCCCGAAATTCCCATAAGGCTTGTGCTGCTGCCCGTCATTACGCCGACAGTTTCAAACTCGTCATATCCGTTCAATATCTTGTTTATCTGCTCTGCTGTGTCAATTGTTTCTTCAAGCGTTGCATTATCGTCAAGCTTTGCGGAAACCTGAACCTCGGTACTGCTCATATTCGGCATAAAGCTGAAACCCTTTGCAAGCGCACCGAACATGCTTGCACAAAGTATTGCAACTACAACTACAATTGCGCATACCTTGTGGCGCAGTACAAAACGCAGAGATTTTTCATAGCCTTTGATGATTTTGCTGTTCTCGGGATTTTTCTGCGGTTTGATTTTGCGCAGCATTCTTTGTCCCATAGCAGGAACAACCGTCAGTGCGACAATAAGGCTTGCAAGCAGTGAGTATGCAATTGTCAGCGCCATATCAACAAACAGCTGTCTTGTAATTCCCTCGACAAAAACAATCGGCAGGAATACGCATATCGTTGTAAGCGTTGACGAGGCAATTGCGCCTGCAACCTGCTTTGCACCGTTAAGCGACGCCTGAATCGGAGAGTAGCCGAGTCCTCTTAAACGGTAGATGTTTTCAATTACAACTACCGAGTTGTCAACAAGCATTCCGACGCCTATTGCAAGTCCCGAAAGCGAAATCATATTCAGCGTTACTCCGCTGAAATACATAAGAACGATTGCAAAAACAACGCTTATCGGAATTGAGCAGGCTACTATTATTGTAGGCTTTATGTCACGCAGGAACAGGAAGAGGATTATTATTGCTAAAATTGCGCCCAGAAGGAGGTTCTGAAGTACGCTGTTAATAACAATTGAAATGTAATCGCCCTGACTGTAGAGGTTGGTGAAGTTCAGACCGTCATTTTCCTCGCTCAATTCTTTAAGAGTGGTGTTGATATTTTCGCAGACTGTGGAGGTTGCAATATCGCTTTGCTTTGAAAAGCTGAGCACAACGCCTGCGTTGCCGTTTATTTTAGCGTAGATTTCATCAGAATTATCTGCAAGGAAAACGTCTGCAACGTCATCAAGAGTTACAACGCCTATGCCGTCAATTTTTGTGTCAAAAAGCACAAGGTTTTTAAGCTCGTCTTCGTTGTCCACTTTGTCGCCGACACGTACCATATACTTGTTGTTTTGGTCGTCGGTGATGTAGCCTGCGGGCATTGAAAAATTCTGTGCAGTGAGAATATTTGAAACATTTTCAAGCGTGACGGTGTTGTTCATATCCGCCTTGTCCTTTGCCTTGTCCTTTTGCTCTTTCAGGGTGTCGATTGAGCTTTGAACCTCAGTTTTTGCCGAGTCAAGCTGTGTTGCCGCACTCTGAACCTCACTCTGCTTTGCAGTCAGCGTTGAAAGGGCAGACGACATTTTAAAGTCAGCGCTTGATTGCTGTTTTGAGATTGTAGCAAGTGCGCTGTCAACGGAAACCGACTTGTCGTCAAGTCCGACTATTGCGCTGTCAATCTGGGCAATACCGTCGTTGATTACTGCGATTTTATCTGTAAGCTCTTTTAATGTGGAATCAAGGTTTGAGGTGTCTGTTCCCAGCTCTGCAAGTGTTTCGTTAATCTGTTCAAGCGAGGTGTCAACCTTTGAAAGAGCGGCATTTGTTGACTCAATTGCCAGTGCAAGTCCTTCTTTTCTTATATTAAAGGGCTTTAACTGTTCGTCAATCTGCTCAAGCTGTTTTTCAAGCTGCTTGTATTCTTCGCTGTCCTTGTCAAGAGTAGCCATCTGCTTGACGATTGCAACGTAATTGTCGCTTATCTGATTAAGTGTGTTGAGCGTGTCGGTAAGCTCTTGCTTCTGAGCGAGCAATTCCTCGTAGGAAGACTTTATTGACAAAAGCGCCTGATAAGCCGTTTCGAGCGTCTGCTTAGTCTGAGTAAGCGAGGATTTCTGGTCGAGAAGCTGCATTTTTGCAGATAAAAGCTGTGTTTTTCCGCTTTCAGCGTTCTTCTGAGCATCCTCAAGCTGGGAGGCTACAGCTTCCTGCTGAGCGTTAATCTGCTCAATTGAGGAACTGATTGTCTGACTTCCGCTTTCAGCCTGACTGATATTGTCGTCAATTTCCTTTTTGGCGCTGTCAAGCTTATCCTCAGCGTCTGCAAACTGGTCGTCGAGTGCGGCTGAAATCTTCTTGTTGAGCGCATCAATCTTTTTCTGTGAAATTACAATATTTTCTTCTTCAACAACAATACCCTTGTCTGAAACAGAGGCAACGCCGTCGATTCCCTCAAGCTTGTTAATAAGCTCGTTACTTACATAATCGGAAAGCTCATTTCTGTCCTTGCCCTCGTATTCAACAGCCGTCATAGCGACAGGCAGCATACTCGGGTTTGCCTTGATAAGGTAGGGTGTACCCACGCCGTCAGGCCAGCTGTCCGAGATTGTGTCAAGGCTTGAACGCAAATCAACAGTTGCAGTGTCCATATTCGTGCCGTCCTCAAACTCGATGATAAGCACCGAGTAGTTTTCGGCTGAATTAGAGGTTATCTCCTTAACGCCGTCAATGGTTGAAATTGACTGTTCAAGCGGTTTTGTTACGGTTGATTCAACAGTTTCGGGCGTCTGTCCGCCGTAGGTTGTCATAATCATTGCGTAGGGAAAATCCATATTCGGCAGCAAATCGGGCGTCATTTTTGTAAATGACACAATGCCGAGCACAATGATTATTACAACGCATACAAAAACTGTCATAGGTTTTTTTACGCTGAATTTTGATAGCATGCTTGTTACTCCTGAAACTAAAAATTACTTATAAAATGCCTGCTGAACAATTCAAAAACATATAAATCATCAAACAAATTACTGTTTTTTGAATTGTTCAGGTGCAAGGGTTTTGAGTGAATAAGCTCAAAACTCTTGCACTTGCCGGAAAACGCTTTTCCGGCAAAACAGGCTTATCAAATGTCTTAGTGAATCAAAATCTTTGATTTTGCGTAAAAATACCGATTTCGGTGTTTTTACAAAACGGCAACGGCGTGTTGCCGTTTATTCAGTAAG
>CACXFS010000067.1 GCA_902766885.1 uncultured Ruminococcus sp.
CATTGCAATTTCTGTGTGGACACGGAGTGTGTATCCCTACGTTGACAGATGACGTAAAGTAGTATCTTGCCTAAGAATCAGAAAAATATATGACTCCCTAGATACCGAGTTTTAAATCATATCCGACTTTTATAACGGACTAAAAAATTATGGTTTATATTAATAAATATATTTTACCACCTGTAAGTTCAGTTATCAAGTTTTATACAATTAATTACAGAATAAAACGCCAAAACACCCCGTACAGCTATTGCCGCACGGGGTGTTTTGGTTTATGTGAATTAAAAAGGATAGGTTAACTAAAAGAGTAAGCTTATATTACTCAACATCCTGCATTGCATCGTAACCTGTTTCGCCTGTTCTTACCTTTACAACATCTTCAACATCGTAAATGAAGATTTTACCGTCGCCGATGTGACCTGTGTAGAGAGCCTTGACAGCGGCGTCTACTACAGCCTTTACGGGAACCTTGCAGACTACGATTTCAACTTTCATCTTAGGCAGGAGGTTACTTTCAACAGCAACACCTCTGTAGTACTCTGCTTTACCCTTCTGAGCACCGCAGCCGAGTACCTGTGAAACTGTCATACCTGTAATGCCGAGCTTATCCATTTCTTCCTTAAGAGCTTCAAGCTTTGACTGCTTGAGAAGAATGTCAATCTTTGTAATCTTAACGCCGTCGGAAGCAACGTCGTACTTGCCAGCGAGCTGTACGGGAACAGCCTGTGTAACGGGTACATTGCCCTCAACATCAAATGTTTCGTCAAGTGAAGCAGTACCAACGCCGATGGGCATAAAGTCAGCATATGCATTAACAAGACCGTGCTCTGTAACGTCGAGACCCTTCATTTCTTCGTCCTTTGTAACACGAAGACCTACTGTGTGCTTGATAACCTGGAATACGATTACCATTGTAACAATTGTCCATGCTGCAACTGCGAGAACGCCGAGAGCCTGAATACCGAGCTGAGCAAAGCCGCCGCCGTAGAAAAGACCTGTTACGCCGTCCTGACCGTTGCCTGTTGCGAAAAGACCTACTGCGAGTGTACCCCACATACCGTTAACACCGTGAACTGCAACAGCACCTACAGGGTCATCAATTTTAAGCTTGATGTCAATAAATTCAACTGCAACGACTACGAGGATACCTGCAACAAGACCGATGATTGCTGCGCCGAGAGCGTCAACGTCTGCACAGGGAGCTGTGATTGCTACAAGACCTGCAAGTGAGCCGTTGAGTGACATTGAAACGTCGGGCTTGCCGTTCTTAATCCATGTAAAGAGCATTGTAGTACATGTTGCAACTGCGGGAGCAACTGTTGTTGTAAGGAAAATCTGTCCGAGATAAGCAGTGTCGCCTGCTGCTGCGCCGTTAAAGCCGTACCAGCCGAACCAGAGAATGAACACACCGAGTGCGCCGAGTGTAAGGCTGTGACCGGGAATAGCGTTTACCTTGCCGTTCTTGCCGTATTTACCGATACGGGGTCCGAGAATGATTGCGCCGATGATTGCGGAGATACCGCCAACCATATGAATTGCACATGAACCTGCAAAATCAACAAAACCGAGCTGTGCAAGCCAGCCGCCGCCCCAGATCCAGTGAGCTTCAATCGGATAAACAACTGCTGAAATTACTAATGAATAGATGCAGTATGAAGCGAACTTTGTTCTTTCAGCCATTGCACCTGAAACGATTGTTGCAGTAGTAGCACAGAATACCATATTAAATACGAAGTTGTGCCAGGGGAACTCTGCAAAATTTGTAAAGATGTCAAGGTTAGGAATACCTACCAAACCGAACAATGCGTCTTCACCGCAAAGAAGTCCGAAACCAAGAAGCATAAATACTACTGTACCGATACAGAAGTCCATCAGGTTTTTCATTATGATGTTACCTGCGTTTTTAGCTCTTGTAAAACCTGTTTCTACCATTGCAAAACCGCACTGCATAAAGAATACGAGTGCTGCGCCGATCAGAAACCAGACGCCTTCAGTGCCGAAAATGACACTGTTTACACCATTTAGTATGTCTGTCATAATATTCTCTCCTCTTTATTTTATATAACAAAAATGGCGTATAATCTGACAGGGATTAAACCTGTCGGATTACACACCATTGTGTCATCATTTTATACTATATATAATGTATAGACTTATTAATCAGCCGTTTTTGAAAATCAAACGCCGAAAAGCATTTCGCCGTACGAGGGATAAGGCCAGTATTCTGAAGAAGTTTCTGTTTCCATTGAATCGCCTACTGCACGAAGCTCCTGCATAAGTGCAAATACTGTTTCTCTGTAGTATGTTGCATAAGCTAAGTTATCGTTGCTGTATTCGCTTGCCTTGATAACAGCTTCTTCAAGCTCTGCTGTCTTTTTGCTGAAACTTACGAGCTTTGTTGAAAGGCTTGCAACGAGTTCTTCTTCAACAGAAGTAGGAATAGCGTCTGAAAGAGCCTTCTTGGCAAGAGCAGTATCTGTAAGCTCTCTTACGTATGCCGAAACAGCGGGAAGAATATTCTTCTTAGCCATATCAATCATTGTGAGTGCCTCGATGTTAATCTGCTTAGCGTAATTTTCAAGCTCGATTTCATATCTTGCTCTGACTTCTTCTTCGGAACAAATCTTGTTCTTTACAAAGAGGTCAACGTTCTTCTTGTCAATGAAGTGAGCAACAGCTTCGGGAAGTGACTTGTAGTTGCAGAGTCCTCTTCTTTCAGCTTCTTCAACCCATTCGGGAGCGTAGTTGTTGCCGTTGAAGATGATAGCCTGATGCTCTGTGAATGTCTTTTTGATAAGAGCCTTAACAGCAGCTTCCATATCGTCAGCGTCTTTAAGCTCATCGTAGAACTGTGAAAGCTCCTCAGCTACCATTGTGTTGAGAATGTAGTTGGGACAAGCGATGTTGAGTGAAGAACCCAAAGCTCTGAACTCAAACTTGTTGCCTGTGAAAGCAAACGGTGAAGTACGGTTACGGTCTGAATTGTCCTTCATAAAGTCGGGAAGAACATCAACGCCTGTCTGCATCTTAACCTTGCCCTTGCTTACATATTCTGTATCGTTGATAATTGAATCAACAAGTGCGCCCAAATCGTCGCCGAGATACATTGAAATGATTGCAGGCGGTGCTTCGTTAGCGCCGAGACGGTGGTCGTTACCTGCCGATGCAACTGTGATTCTGAGAAGATCCTGATACTCATGAACAGCCTTTACGATAGCGGCAAGGAAGAGCTGGAACTGAATGTTCTTCTCGGGCTCTTTGCCGGGGTCGAGGAGGTTTTCGCCTGTGTTAGTAGAAATTGACCAGTTGTTGTGCTTACCGGAGCCGTTAACGCCTGCGAAAGGCTTTTCGTGGAGAAGACATACAAGACCGTGTTTCTCGGCTGTTTTCTTCATAATCTCCATTGTAAGTTCGTTGTGGTCGGTTGCGATATTAGTTGTTGTAAAGATAGGTGCAAGCTCGTGCTGTGAGGGAGCAACCTCGTTGTGCTTTGTCTTTGCAAGAATTCCGAGCTTCCAGAGTTCCTCGTCGAGGTCTCTCATATATGCGGCAACTCTTGTCTTGATAGCACCGAAGTAGTGGTCGTCAAGCTCCTGTCCCTTGGGTGCCTTTGCACCGAAAAGTGTTCTGCCTGTATAGATAAGGTCCTCTCTCTGATCATACATTTCCTTATCAATAAGGAAGTATTCCTGCTCTGGGCCAACGGTTGTTGTAACTCTTGTTACGTCATTTTTGCCGAGGAGGTGAAGAACCTTTACAGCCTCTGTGCTGATTCTTTCCATTGAACGGAGCAGAGGAGTCTTTTTATCAAGAATCTCGCCTGTGTATGAACAGAAAGCTGTGGGAATGTAAAGCGTTCCGTCTTTAACAAATGCATAAGAGGTAGGGTCCCATGTTGTATAGCCTCTTGCCTCGAATGTGGCACGAATGCCGCCGCTGGGGAATGACGATGCGTCCGGCTCACCCTTTACAAGCTCTTTTCCCGAGAACTCCATAATAACCTGACCGTCGCCGTTGGGGCTGATAAAGCTGTCGTGCTTTTCAGCGGTTACGCCTGTCATAGGCTGGAACCAGTGGGTGTAGTGTGTACAGCCCATCTCAACTGCCCAGTCTTTCATAGCCGATGCAACTACATTTGCAACGCTTAAATCAAGAGGTTCGCCGTTCTGGATTGTTTTCTTCAATGCCTTGTAAGTTGACTTTGGAAGTCTTTCCTGCATTTTCTGGTCGTTAAATACCATACTGCCAAATAACTCCGGAACTTTTGCCATTTTAATTCTCTCCTATCCAGTTTTAAAAATTTGACCTGATACTAAACAAAGTTCAGTATAAAACACAAAAGGACACTGTAAGCATATTGCCTACAGCGCCCTTGCTGTTGTCATTGCTGTTAGTATATTCTACTTTTCGTGATTTGTCAATAGATTTTTCTAAAAAAATTTAAAAAATGCAAGTTTTATTAATTTTCTTGCATTTTTAGCATTTTAAACCTTGTGCCGTTGCACAAAATCAACAAAACGTGTATTTTTATGAATGATTACTTCAAAAAAGTTGCAATTTCCTGCATTTTACCCTTGACAAACCGACGTTTTAGGTTATATAATACAGTCACACGTCATATATGTTTAGAATTCTGCGCAAAAATGCAGGATTTGAAAGCTAAAATTGCAAAGTTCAGAAATTCAAAGCTTTGTGCCGACGTTTAATTCATATATTATATATATTGAATTTCCATTCGTTTTATGAACAGATTGTTTAATATATTATAGCGGCAGACGCTGCTGTTAATAAATAAAGCTGATATGTGAATTCGCTCTTATATATAAACTATTATATAAAGGAGCGTGATAGGGTTTTCAAAGACGAAAATCAGTACTGAAATCCGGCTAAAAGCTATACAGGATTTTAGTATCAGTATCAGGAAAGGATGATTTTTGATGGGACAGACAGAGAACAGACAAACGCAGAACAGCGGTCTTTATTCTCCGAGGTTTGAGCACGACAACTGCGGTATAGGCGCTGTTGTAAACATTAAGGGCATTAAGTCGCACGACACCGTTGCAAACGCCCTTACAATTGTTGAAACGCTTGAGCACCGTGCAGGTAAGGACGCAGAAGGCAAAACGGGCGACGGCGTAGGTATTCTACTTCAGATTTCCCACAAGTTTTTCAAAAAAGCAGCAAAAGAAATAGGTATCAATCTCCTTTCCGAAAGGGATTATGCCGTTGGTATGTTCTTCTTCCCGCAGAACGAGCTTGCAAGAAATCAGGCTAAAAAGATGTTTGAGATTATTGCTCAGAAAGAAGGACTTGAGGTTCTCGGCTGGAGAAACGTTCCCTCCGACACAACCGTTATCGGCAAACGTGCGCTTGACTGTATGCCGGCAATTATGCAGTGCTTTATCAAGCGACCTGCCGGCGTAAAGAAAGGTCTTGACTTTGACCGCAAGCTCTACGTTGCAAGACGTGTTTTTGAACAGAGTAACGAGGATACATACGTTGTTTCGCTTTCAAGCAGAACTATTGTATATAAAGGTATGTTCCTTGTAGGCGACTTAAGAAGATTCTTCCTCGACTTGCAGGATCCCGACTACGAGTCGGCTATCGCAATGGTACACTCACGTTTCTCAACCAACACAAACCCGAGCTGGCAGAGAGCTCATCCTAACAGAATGATTGTTCACAACGGTGAAATCAACACAATCAGAGGCAACGCTGACAAGATGCTTGCCCGTGAAGAAACAATGCGTTCCGAGCATTTAAAGGGCGACCTCGACAAGGTTATCCCCGTTGTAAACACAGAAGGCTCCGACTCTGCAATGCTTGACAACACGCTTGAATTCCTTGTTATGAGCGGTATGGAGCTTCCGCTTGCAGTTATGATTACAATTCCCGAGCCGTGGGATAACAACGGCACAATGTCACAGAAAAAGAGAGATTTCTATCAGTACTACGCTACAATGATGGAGCCGTGGGACGGTCCTGCGTCAATCCTCTTTTCCGACGGTGACATTATGGGCGCTGTACTCGACAGAAACGGTCTGCGCCCCTCACGTTACTACATCACAAACGACGGCAATCTCATTCTTTCTTCAGAAGTCGGTGCACTTCCGATTGAGCCGTCAAAGATTGTAAAGAAAGAAAGACTCCGTCCGGGCAAGATGCTACTTGTTGACACAGTTCAGGGCAGACTTATCGACGATGACGAGCTAAAGGAATATTACGCATCAAAACAGCCTTACGGCGAGTGGCTCGACAGCAACCTTGTAAACCTCAAGGATTTGAAAATTCCGAACGCAAAGGTTGAAGAACACTCAAACGAGGCAAGAAAAAGACTTCAGAAAGCATTCGGCTACACCTATGAGGAGGTTATGACCTCTATTCTCCCGATGGCTAAAAACGGCAGTGAGTCAATTGCCGCAATGGGTACCGACAGTCCTCTTGCAGTCCTTTCAAACGAGCCTCAGCCGCTGTTCAACTACTTCAAACAGCTTTTTGCTCAGGTTACAAACCCGCCGATTGACGCAATCCGTGAGGAAATTGTTACCTCAACCACGGTTTACATCGGTGAAGACGGCAACATTCTTGAAGAAAAGCCCGAAAACTGCAAGGTTATGAAGATTCACAACCCGATTCTTACTTCAACTGATATTCTCAAACTCAAAAATATGAAAATCAAGGGCTTTAAGGTTGCAGTTATTCCGATACTTTACTATAAGAACACAAGACTTTCAAAGGCAGTAAAAAGACTGTTTATCGAATGTGACAAGGCATACAACGACGGTGCAAATATCCTCATTCTCTCCGACAGAGGAGTGGACGAAAACCACCTCGCTATTCCCTCTCTGCTTGCAGTTTCCGCAGTTCACCAGCACCTTGTTGCTACCAAAAAGAGAACTTCTCTTGCAGTCGTTCTCGAAAGCGGCGAGCCTAGAGAAGTTCACCACTTTGCAACACTGCTCGGCTACGGTGCAAGTGCAATCAACCCCTATCTTGCTCAGGAAACAATTCACGAGCTGATAAACGACGACCTTCTCGACAAGGACTACTATGCCGCTGTTGACGATTACAACAATGCAGTTTTGCACGGCATTGTAAAAATCGCATCAAAAATGGGTATTTCGACTATCCAGTCCTATCAGGGCTCGCAGATTTTCGAGGCTATCGGTATAAGCAAGGACGTTATTGACGAATACTTCACCGACACAGTAAGCAGAATCGGCGGTATCACAATCAAGGATATTGAGAAAAACGTTGATACACTCCACACAGCCGCATTTGACCCGCTCGGTTTGAGCACAACAACAGAGCTTGAGTCAAGAGGAAGTCACAAGTTCAGAAGCGGCAAGGAGGAGCACCTCTACAATCCGCAGACAATTCACACTCTGCAAATGGCTACACGCACAAACGACTACGAGCTCTACAAAAAGTATTCGCATATGATTTCCGAAGAAATGGACCCCGTAAACATCAGAGGTCTGTTCGACTTCAAATATGCCGACAAGCCTGTTCCTCTTGACGAGGTTGAAAGCGTTGATTCAATCGTAAGACGTTTCAAGACAGGCGCAATGTCATACGGCTCTATTTCTCAGGAGGCTCACGAGGCTCTTGCTATCGCAATGAACAGACTTCACGGCAAGTCAAACTCGGGTGAGGGCGGTGAAAGCCTTGAAAGACTCGAAACCAAGGGCAAGGCTGAAAACAGATGCTCTGCTATCAAGCAGGTTGCATCGGGACGTTTCGGCGTAACCTCACGTTATCTCACCTCAGCCGATGAAATTCAGATTAAAATGGCGCAGGGTGCAAAGCCCGGCGAGGGCGGTCATCTTCCGGGTAAAAAGGTTTACCCGTGGATTGCAAAGACACGTCATTCAACCCCCGGCGTTTCGCTTATCTCCCCTCCGCCCCACCACGATATCTATTCAATCGAGGACCTTGCACAGCTTATTTACGACCTCAAAAACGCAAATAAGGACGCAAGAATCTCGGTTAAGCTTGTTTCCGAATGCGGCGTAGGTACTGTTGCCGCAGGCGTTGCAAAGGCAGGCGCAGGCGTAATCCTCATTTCAGGCTATGACGGCGGTACGGGTGCCGCTCCGAGAAACTCAATCTACAACGCAGGTCTGCCGTGGGAGCTCGGTCTTGCCGAGGCTCACCAGACGCTCATTATGAACGACTTGCGCAATAAGGTTGTCATTGAAACCGACGGTAAGCTTATGACAGGACGTGACGTTGCAATCGCCGCTATCCTCGGTGCAGAGGAATACGGCTTTGCTACCGCTCCGCTCGTAACGCTCGGCTGTGCAATGATGAGAGTCTGCAACCTCGACACCTGTCCGTTCGGCGTTGCAACACAGAATCCCGAGCTTCGCAAGAGATTCATGGGCAAGCCCGAATATGTTGTTAACTTTATGCTCTTTGTTGCAAACGAGCTCAGAGAATATATGTCAAAGCTCGGCGTAAGAACTGTTGACGAGCTTGTCGGCAGAATCGACCTTATCAAGCCCAAGGAGGGCATTGAGGGCAAGGCAGCTGAGGTTGACCTTTCCAACATTCTCAACTGCGACTTTGCAAACGAGAAAATTGAATACGCTAAAAAGAGCAAGTACGACTTCAAGCTTGAAGATACTCTCGACGAAAAAGTTCTGCTCAAGGAATTCAAAACTGCTCTTGAAAAAGGCACTAAAAAGACCATTGAAATCAGCGTAAAGAACACCGACCGTTCATTCGGTACAATCTTCGGCTCAGAAATCACCAAGAAATACTACAACACCCTTGCAGACGACACCTTCAAGGTTATCTGCAACGGTTCGGGCGGTCAGAGCTTCGGTGCATTTATCCCCAACGGTCTTACACTTGAGCTTGTCGGCGACAGCAACGACTACTTCGGCAAGGGACTTTCAGGCGGTAAGCTTGTTGTTTATCCCCCGAAGGATTCAACCTTCGAGGCTGACGAGAACATCATCATCGGTAACGTTGCACTCTACGGCGCAACAAGCGGTAAGGCATTTATCAACGGCGTTGCAGGCGAGCGTTTCTGTGTAAGAAACTCAGGCGCTACCGCCGTTGTTGAGGGCGTCGGCGACCACGGCTGTGAATATATGACAGGCGGACGTGTTGTTGTTATCGGTAAAACAGGCAAAAACTTTGCCGCAGGTATGTCGGGCGGTGTTGCATATGTTCTTGACGAGGACAGAGATCTATACACCAAGCTCAACAAGGAAATGGTGCTCTTCTCCGAAGTAACCGAGAAGTACGAAATTCTCGAGCTCAAGGAGCTTATCGAAGAACACGTCAAGGCAACCAACTCCAAAAAGGGCAAGGATATTCTTGACAACTTTGACGAATATCTGCCGAAGTTCAAGAGAATTATCCCCCACGACTACAAGAAAATGATGTCTGCTATCGCCGTAAACGAAGAAAAGGGTATGAGCAACGAGCAGGCAAGAATCGAAGCATTCTATCAGATTATCCACAACAAATAAGGAGGAGAACAGCAATGGGAAAACCAACCGGATTTATGGATTATAAACGTGAGGACGCTCCCGCATTCTCCGTTAAAGAACGTATAAAAAATTATGACGAGTTCCACACTCCCCTTTCAAAAGAGGAGCAGTCGAAGCAGGGCGCACGCTGTATGGAATGCGGCGTACCGTTCTGCCAGTCGGGAATGATGATAGGCAACGCATATTCGGGTTGCCCGCTCAACAACCTCATTCCCGAGTGGAATGACCTTATCTTCAAAAATGCATGGGAACAGGCATATCACCGTCTTAAACTAACAAACAACTTTCCCGAATTCACCTCTCGTGTATGCCCTGCACTCTGCGAAAAGGCTTGCACCTGCGGTGCAAACGGTGACGCCGTTACGGTAAAGGCGAACGAATACGGCATAATCGAAAACGCTTATATTGAGGGTTTTGCCGCTCCTCAGCCGCCAAAGGTAAGAACCGGCAAAAAGATTGCCGTTATCGGCTCCGGTCCATCGGGACTTGCAGCAGCTGATCAGCTCAACAGACGTGGTCACTCGGTAACTGTTTTTGAGCGCAGTGACCGCATCGGCGGACTTCTGATGTACGGTATTCCGAATATGAAACTTGAAAAGCATGTAATCGACCGCAAGGTTGATGTTATGAAAGCAGAGGGCGTTGAGTTCAGAACAAATGTAAATGTCGGAAAGGACGTAAAAGCAGCTCAGCTTTTAAAGGAATACGATAGAGTAATCCTCGCCTGCGGTGCGTCAAACCCGAGAGATATCAAAGTTCCCGGCAGAGATGCAAACGGCATTTACTTTGCAGTTGACTTCCTTAAATCAACAACAAAGTCACTGCTTGACAATGGTCTGACAGACGGAACATACATTTCCGCAAAGGGCAAAAACGTAATGGTAATCGGCGGCGGCGACACAGGCAACGACTGCGTAGGCACAAGCATAAGACACGGTGCAAAGTCGGTTTTACAGCTTGAAATGATGCCAAAGCTCCCCGACGAGAGAACAGAGGATAACCCGTGGCCGCAGTGGCCGAGAGTCTGCAAGACAGACTACGGTCAGGAAGAAGCTATTGAGGTATTCGGTCACGACCCCAGAGTTTATCAGACTACCGTCAAGGAATTTATCAAGGACAAAAACGGCAACCTCAAGAGCGCCGTACTTGTTAAGCTCCAGCCCGAAAAGGACAAAAAGACAGGCAGAATGATGATGAAAGAGGTTGCAGGCTCGGAATACAGCGTTGACGTTGAGCTTGTGCTGATTGCGGCAGGCTTCCTCGGAAGTGAAAGCTACGTCACAAAGGCATTCGGCGTTGAAACAAACGCAAGAACTAATGTTGCAACACCCGACGGCTCATTCAAGACAAATGTTGAAAACATTTTCGCCACAGGCGATATGCGCAGAGGTCAGTCGCTTGTAGTATGGGCAATCCGCGAGGGCAGAGACGTTGCAAGAGAAGTTGACGAAAGCCTTATGGGATATACAAATCTTTAAGCCTTAAATAAATTCTTATTCAATAATGTAAAAAGAACCGATTGCTTTGCTTATTGCAAGGCAATCGGTTTTTTGAAGTATATATCGCCACGTAAATCAATGTAGGAACGGTCTTGACCGTTCCGAAAAATTACAGACTTCATTTATAGGTATCGGAACAGTCAAGACTGTTCCCTACAGACATATATGAATTGTTTACTTAACCATCGAAGGGATACAGCGTGCGGTATCTGCTGTGAATGTCATTGTTTAATTATATATTTTTTTAACGTTCAACATAACAAAGCGGACTGCCAATAAAGCAGTCCGCCTGATTTTTATAAGCTTTTTAAGTTGTTACCACGTTCCGTAGAGGTGATGCCAGTTTTCATCAATTTCCGACTTTGCATAGAAGTTCAATACAGTGCCGTCAAACGGAATGTCAACCGTCTGGCTGTCGTTGTTGTTAAAGATAACATAGTCAGCGTCGGACGGTACTTGAACCGAATAAACAGCCTCACCGTAATCGTTGTTCTCGACAAACGTCATTTTTGTGCCGGGCCAAGCAACTGGTGCAACTTCACCGTCAGTCCAGTAATAGCAGTAGATTGTGCCACTCCAGTGCTGGGAGTTTGAGAACTTAACCGTATAGGTATCGGGTGTGGGTGCTGTAGTCGGTGCTGCCGTTGTGGGCTGAGTAGTCGGCGGTGCTGTTGTCGGCTGTGTAGTAACGGGTGCGGTGGTTGTAACAGGTGCAGTTGTAACAGGGGCAGTCGTTACCGGAGCAGTTGTTTCATCTTCTCCGCCTACGTACTTGCCTATATTACCTGTGTTTTCATACTCTGCGCAATACATCTGAATAAGTGTAGCGTCTTTAATTCCGATAACACCGTCGCCGTCGCAATCCGATGCAGTTTTCTGTCTTTCGCTGAATGTAGTCAGCTCACTTAAGTATTTTTGAATTACTGATGCATCTGTTATTGTAATAACACCGTCGTCATTTGCATCGCCTATCAGAACCTTTTCCGAGGGCGGAGCTGTTGTAGCAGGCTCTGATGTTGCAGGAGGTGCAGTTGTTACGGGTGGAACTGTTGTAACAGGCGGTGTGGTTGTAACAGGAGGCACTGTTGTTACGGGAGGTGCCGTAGTAACAGGCTGTGAGGAATTGTAAAGATAAACAACATTTACAATGCCTGCCGAATATTTACCCTGTGCATTCGAGGGAGTAATTACATCTGTTCTGCCCAAAAGTGCAGAGGTTGTGTACGAGCTTGCGCTTGTAGTTTTTGCCTGACTGTCAACAACATCGTCGGCAATTTTCTTGCCTGTTGCAACGTCAATATGGCTTGTAATTACCTTACTGCTGAAGGTAATAGTCTTATTCTGAATCCAGGCTTCGCCCGAAACAGGATACCCCTGTTCACCGGAGCCGGGTTCCTGTGCACTGCCTGATGACGGGTGGAACATTACATATGCGCTTGAAGCGGGCACTGTGCATACATACCAGTTGTTGCCCTCGCTTGTCATTTTTGTTGCATCTGCCCACTTGCCGTTAGGCTCGTCGCCGCCGTCGGTGTAAGAATAACATTGAACGTTTGACCAACCGTTTGAGTTATAGTAGTGAACGGTTGAAGAAGTGTTGTCAAGGTCCTTATAGGTAAATGTGATTGTCTTGTCACTGCCGCTGAATGTGCCGTAGCTTTCGGCAGGATACTTGTCAACGTCGAGCTGATAGCCCTGAATTACTGCGGCAGGAATTTCGTAGCTGTCGCCTGCTCTGAGGTGATAGCTTGTTCCATCCTTAATTGAAGTGCCGCTGCTGTTTACATATTTAACGGTGAGGTAACCCGAATCAACGCCTGAGGAGCTGTAAACAAAGGTTACGCTGTAATTCTTTCCGCCTTCAACCTTGCCCGAGGTTGTGCCCTCTGTGCTCTTAAGAGAGTGGTCAAAGAGGATTGTGCTGTCGGGAAGTGCACGGTAAGTTGAGCCTTCTCTGTATTTTGATGTTGAAGTCTTTAAGACATTACCGTCTTCATCAACGTGATTAATGGTAAGTGTGCCGTACTTTGTTTCAGCAACATTAAGTCTGGAGAATGTAGAACTCTGAACAAGAACGGCTGTGCTTCTTGCAGGAATTGAATAGCTGCTGCCCGAAACTGTGCCAAGGCTCTTGAGTCCTGCACTTGTTCCGTTTGCAACTACCGTCCAGCCGCTGCCGTCAAGGCTGATTGAGTAAGCCTGTGTACCGCTGTTTACGAGCACGCAAACCTTTCCCCATTCGTCGGACTTGCTGTTTGAGTATGTATATGCTACAACATAACCGTAGTCTGACTGGAAGCTCGGTGTGCTGAACGAACTGCCCTTCATAGGTGTGTAGTTTTCTCTGATTTCAAGCAGTCCCTTGTAATATGACGCAACATCGGAGTAGGTCTTTACTCTGCTCCAGTCGATTGCATTGATTGAATCGCTTGACTTGTAGCTGTTGTGGTCGCCCTGCTTTGTGCGGCAGAACTCCGAGCCTGCCGTCATAAACGGAATACCCTGTGAGGTCATAATCAGAGTCATAGCCTCTTTGAGCTGATTCTTGTATGTTGAAGATGTTGAACTCCAGCTTGACGAGCCGTTGCTCTTTACAATCTTATCCCAGAGAATCAGGTTATCGTGAGCGTCGGCATATGCAATCGTCTGCGATGGAGCTTTTGCGCTGAAACCTTTACCCTTTACGCCGTTCACCACGCCGTAGGTTCCGTCATTATTTCCCTGAATAAAACCTGTACCGGTACCGTTTGTGTCTCCCTTGATAGCGTCACGGTAGGAGTCGCAGAACATACCTACTCTTGCATCAAGCGAAGAAGCCTTTGCCTGCGAACATCCGTCGGAAATCGCAACAGTACCGCCTGTCCAGGGCTCGCCGTACATAAGGATTTTCTTGCCCGAGCCGTCAGCGTAGAGATTATCAAGCTCACTGCGGATTGTATTCATCGTTGTGATGTCGTGAATACCCATAAGGTCAAAACGGAAACCATCAATGTGGTATTCCTCTGCCCAGTATTTAATTGACTCAATCATATACTTCCTATACATCAGCTTATCGGATGCAGTTTCATTTCCGCAGCCTGAGCCGTTGGAGTATGCGCTTGAAGAAGTCTTTCTGTAGTAATAACCGGGAACTGTCTTTGAGAAACACGAGCCCTCGGTTGTATATGTATGGTTATAAACAACGTCCATTACAACCGAAATTCCTCTGTCGTGGAGAGCCTGAATCATCTGCTTGAACTCGGTAATTCTTGTGTTGCCGTCGTATGCGTCAGATGAATAAGAACCCTCGGGAACATTGTAGTTCTGCGGGTCATAACCCCAGTTGCGGTTTGAAGACGAGCTTGCTTTTGACTCGTCAACCGACTGGAAGTCGTAAACCGGCATAAGCTGAACGCAGTTGATTCCCTGCTCAACAAGGTAATCAATTCCCGTTGAAACAGCGTTTGCGCTTGTGTCGGAATTAAGAGTTGTTCCTCCCTCGGCAAAAGCAAGGTACTTACCCTGATTTTCTGCGCTTACGCCCGAGGTACTCGATGCCGAGAAGTCACGAACGTGAACTTCCCAGACTACAGCCTCTGCTGCACTGTCAAAAAGAACGTGATTGTCGCTGTCCCAACCATCGGGGTCGGTTGAATCGAGGTCAACAACCATAGAGCGGTTGCCGTTTACTCCGACTGCCTTTGAATATACGTCCTGAGTTTCGTTTGTTGAGCCGTTTACCGTTACAAGGTATGTATAGTAAACGTCCTTGTAGTCACCCGAAAGCGTTGTTGACCAGACGCCGGTAGTGCTGTTTTTCGTAAGCGGATATGTTCCGATTACGCCTGCACCCGATTCGCCGTCGGAGCCTGTCTTGTAAAGCTTTACCTTAACTGCGGTAGCGTCAGGTGACCAGGTTTTCCATGTGGTAGAGGCCTTGCTGTAAACCGAGCCAAGACCTGTTTCGTTATATGCACTGTTTGCATAGGTTTCAAGATAGCTTGCGTTGTAGTAGCTGCCTGCCGAAACTTCGGAGCTGTTTGTTACAACAGCGTCAGCCGCAAACGAAGCCATACCTGCAACCATTGCCGCAGAAAGCAATAACGATAATGGTTTTCTGAATTTCATCATTCTCACCTCTTATAAATATGCACTAAAAATTGCATAGTGCGTTGATTATATTTTATCAACTATCTATCAATACATATTTCCTTAAAAGAATAAAATAAGCGTTCGCAAGCCAAAGTTTACGAACGCTTTTTGTTTAAAATATCCAAATACGGTGGCACACCGACGAGGCACTCGACTATTTATCGTTTATCATCAGACCTCTTTTTAAGTCCTGCAATTTCGCTGAGCAAAACGGTTATGCACAATATGCTCGTAATAACCGTCAGAACTGATACAGACTTTGCCGCCAACGAAACAGGCACAATATCACCGTAACCCACCGTTGCAAAGGTAATAGCGGTATAGTAAAAAATATCCGCAATTCCGTATTCTACGCCTGCAAAAGCATTTGCGTTATGCATAAGACAGCAATACGACATAAGCGACAGCACAACGATAAACAGCATTATTGTCAGAAACGCCGACTTCCAGATGTTTCTGAAGGTCAGCAAACTGTCACCGCTGTTAGCCTCTTTGAGTATCAGAATCAGCACAAACAGCATCATAACATAGCAACAGCCAAGACAAATCTGCGATAATATAAACTGACAGAAATCCAGTTTTTCTCTTGTTGTAAAATAGGTGCAGAGCGACGCTAAAATAAAGATTATTGAGGAAAACATAACATTGAGCGAGGCGCTGTTTACTGAAATCAGCTTTCGAGCAAACGCCGACACAAAAAGTATTCCCTCAAAGAAAACAAACGCAAGCAATAATGAAACGGGAAGTGCAGCTAAAGCCGCCAAAGGCAAAGGAAAAATTTCATTGAGCCTTACAAGCATTACTGCATAAATCAGCACAACCGTTATTGCGTACTGAATCTTTATCCATTTTCCGTTAAGTAGAATTCTGTGCCTTATACGGAATGGAATTTCCGCAAAGCTTTTGCCGTATTTGTCAACAATTTTCATATCGGAACTTTTCAGCTTGATGCTCATTATCATTCCCAACAGCACATAGACTGCCGTTATGCAAAGTATGAAATTGTCAGAAATAAAGTCTATCATATTACATCAACTTCCTGCTGATTCATACGCTTTTATTCCCCTGTTCCAGATAAGCACTCCGATTGTCATTACAATCAGTGCAACAACTATCGTCATTCCTATATTGAAAAGTGGGTTTTCTCCCGTAAGAAAGTAGAGGGCAGGGAAATAGGACGTAAATGCAAACGGAATGATATATGTAAGCACCGAACGTACAACGTTGTTGTAAATGTCAATCGGGTACTTTACAAAATCGTTTACCATATAGAACATAAATGTTATATTTCCGCTGCGTTTTGTCCAGAACGCAATTGAAGCCGTTCCGATTTTTATTCCCGTATAAATGAACGACGCAAAGATAATTGCAACAATTACAAGCAACACCTTGCCTATTCCCCATTCAACCTCAATTGACGGCAGTGAACAGGACAGAAGAATGATTCCGATTACCATTTCGCCGAATGCGTCAACCTGAAATTTTTCAGCCATAACGTGGAAAAGCGGATTTATCGGACGTGTAAGGTACTTGTCAAAGTCGCCCTTGCGCACGATGAAGTAACCGACCGACCAGAGGTTATCAAAGAACAAATGGTCAAGCGCCTTGGGTATCAGCGAAAAGCCGTAGATGAACATTACCTCGTTGTATTTCCAGCCCATAAGCTCGGGAATCTGACCGAAGATTACCGAGATGAAAACTATATTGCAAAGCTGTGCAAGCAGTAGACCGACTGCTCCCGTAAGGAAGTCGCCCTTGTATTCGGTGAATCTCTTAAGCTCCTGCACAATAAAAATGCGATGCATCTTTAATGCTCTTAAAATTTCTCTGAACATACAATCAACCTCCCTGAATTGAAAGTCGGTTGATTACGCACTTCCAGATTACCTTTGAAAGCAGCCAGAACACAACCGCCCAGAAAATCTGAACTCCTGCGAAGAACAACAGCTCATAACCCGTATACATTCCCATATAAATCATTACGGGCGTATATGTAAGCGACGAAAACGGCAGGCAGATAAGCACGTTTTTGAGCACTTCGGGCAGAAACGCAAGCGGAATTATTGCGCCCGACAAAAAGCTGACTACCGTATTTTTGAGCATATTTGAGCCCCAGAGGTTTTTGAATACAAATGCCGTAAATCCGTAACATATATTGAAGAAAAAGTTTATTGCATACGCAAACACGCAGCAAACAAGATAGATTAAAAACTTTAAAATATCAAACTTCAACTCTCCGGTAACGGCAAAGCGGTAGATTTCAACGCCTGCAACAAGCGGAATAAAAATAACGCCGATTTCCATAAGCTTGTTGCCGATTTCCTGAAAAAGAAAGGTTGCATTGTAGCTTATCGGCTTAATCATTCTCATTGCGATAGAGCCGTCCTTGACCTCCTCGCCTATGTTGTAGGTGCCGCCGCTGCTTATCACCTGACCTGTCAGAAACGACATAAAAATGTAAACAACCATATCGCTCTTGTCAAAGCCCATAAACGACTCGCCGCCGTTTGAGATGAAAACAGCCTCCCATACAAAGAACGATACAAAGCAGGCAAGCACGTCGCCGAGGATATAGAAAAGCCAGTTTGCCCTGTAGGTGGACATTTCCTGCATTCCTGCGTTGATAAAAGGGGTATAGATTCTTAGCTTTCTGCGCAAATCACTCAACCCCTTCCTTGTAAAGGCGTCGGATAATTTCCTCAATGTCAGCGTCTTTTACATTAATATCCTTGACGTTGATTTTTGAGAGGGTGTAGGAAAGCATATCGCTGACGGGCACAATTGCGCTGTTAAAGCGGATTTTACAGCTTGTGCCGTCCTGCTCCTGAATTAAGTCGTCATCGGAAAGACCGAACTTTTCGCCATAACCGAGAACATTCAGAGCATTTTCATCGGGGCTTACAAACGCAAGCTCCCTCATCTGACCGTATTTTTCCTTTAAGTCGGTGATTTTACCGTCAAACACCTTACTGCCCTTGTCAATCATAACAATCCGCTTTGAGAGCAGTTCGATATCCTCCAAGTCGTGAGTTGTAAGCACAACGGTTGTGTGCTCCTCCTCATTGATTTTTGCAATCGCCTTGCGTATGTTGTCCTTTACGACAACGTCAAGTCCGATTGTCGGCTCGTCAAGGAACAGCACCTTCGGACTGTGGAGAAGCGACGCCGCAATGTCGGCTCTCATTCGCTGACCGAGCGAGAGCGTACGCACGGGGCTGTTGATAAAACTGTCAAGTTCAAGCACCTCATTTAAAAAGCCCATACGCTTTTTAAAGCGGCTGTCGTCAACCTCATAAATCTCCTTTAGCACCGTATAGGTTTCGGTAAGGGGCAAATCCCACCAGAGCTGAGTGCGCTGACCGAAAACAACGCCGATTTCCTTTACATAAGTTTTTCTGTCCTTCTGAGGGTCTTTTCCGTTGATTGTGCATTTTCCCGACGTCGGCGAGAGAATACCCGTAAGCATCTTGATTACGGTAGATTTTCCCGCACCGTTAGGACCGATAAAGCCGAGGATTTCACCCTCTTGCACATCAAAGGAAATGTCTTTAACCGCAGCGACAATTTCCTTTTTCGGCTTAATAAACGACTTTAAACTGCCCTTCAAGCCGGGTTCCTTGATTGTTTTCTTAAATTCCTTTCTTAGATTTTCAACATAAATCATTAAAAACTCCTGATTTTCTACACTCCCGTTTCCTGAACAGACACGAATTTCAAAAAAAGTTTGTGAGTATTTTGCATTGCTCCTAACGTAAAAGCAATATGCGATATATAATCCGCAAGTAATAATATATACACACATAAAATTATACAATATTTTCCACTATATTTCAATAAAATAATTCAAAACAATCAGAACTTTATTTTTTGAATAAAAAAGCAATGTAATATTAGTGCAAAAAATCATCAGCATAACAATAAAAAATGTCTATACCTACAATAATCCGATAATATTATGTTGTTTTATGTAAATATCTTGACATTTTCATATTGGAATGGTATGATTTATGGTGAACTAAATTAACATCAGGCGAAAGTACGGGATACAATGGTAGAATATAAATTTAATTGTATAGAATATTGTTCTGTCAATCATTACGGGATTGACGTTTTCTCACGAGGGAAACTCGTAAAGTCAATTGACAGAATCACAAATAACTATAATGATATTATTTTGCTTGTGAATATGTGCAACGAACTTGAAATAGAATTGTGTCATATTGATGATATTGTTGAAGATTATCTGACTGATTTCTGCGTATAATATTATTAAATTTTGTCCTCGACTTTATTTAGCTTTTGTGCTACAATAGTCGAGGTGATTTTTTATGATTTGCAATCTCTGTCCGAGAAAGTGCAACGCCTGCCGCACCGAACATCAGGGCAACGGCTTTTGCGGTGCGGGCACTCTGCCTGTTGTTGCAAGAGTTGCTCCGCATTTTGGTGAAGATCCCTGTATCAGCGGTACAAAAGGCAGCGGCACTGTGTTTTTTTCGGGCTGTACTTTAAAATGCGTTTTCTGTCAGAACTATGAAATTTCTGACGGTCACAAGGGCAGAGCTATAACGCCCAAAGAGCTCGCAGACTGCTACAAAAGGCTTGAAGAACAGGGTGTGCACAACATTAACCTTGTGACAGCCGACCACTACGTTACTGCTGTTGCAGAAAGCCTTGACATTTACAAGCCGTCAATACCGGTTGTGTATAATTGCAGCGGCTACACAAGCCCTAAAACGCTCTCAATTCTCGACGGTCTTGTCGATATCTACCTGCCCGACTTCAAGTATTCCGATGACGCTCTCGCAATAAAATACTCATCTGCGCCAAATTACGTTAACACCGCCTCAGCCGCAATCAAGGAGATGATTTTTCAAGTGGGTACGCCGCAGTTTGACTCTGACGGTATGCTGAAAAAGGGCGTAATTGTACGTCACCTGATTCTCCCGTCTCATACAAAAAACAGCCTTGGTGTGCTTGACATTATAAAACGGAGCTACGACAGGCAGGTGCTTGTAAGCCTTATGTGCCAGTATGTGCCTGTTAACAAGGCTCACGATTTTCCGAAAATCAACCGAACGGTTACACGCCGTGAATACGACAAGGTAAAATCGGCGCTTTACGCTCTCGGACTTGACGGCTTTACGCAGGATTTGACTTCTGCAAGCACAGACTTTATCCCTGACTGGGACTTTTAGTAATTAACAATTTACAATTAAAAATATGGAGGATATTTTATGAAAAAATATATTTTGGGAGTCCTGCTTTGCCTTGCAATTGCAGTTCCGTCTTGGTTTCTTGTAATGTTTGTCCCTGCGCTTGAGGTTATAGGCGCACCTGTAATTGCAATTATCGTCGGAATGATTCTTTCGCTCATCATTAAAAAGAAAGACGCATTCACAAGCGGCATTGCATTTACCTCAAAAAAGATTCTGCAATACGCAGTAATTCTGCTCGGTTTCGGACTTAACCTTGCGACAATCGGCAAGGTTGGTCTTACCTCGCTCCCGATTATCATTTCTACAATTGCGACATCACTTATTGTTGCTTTCATTATGTATAAACTCCTTAAGGTTCCGTCAAAAACGGCAACGCTTATCGGAGTCGGCTCAAGCATCTGCGGCGGCTCGGCAATTGCCGCAACCGCTCCCGTAATTGACGCTGACGACGAAGAAATTGCACAGTCAATCTCGGTAATCTTCCTTTTCAACGTAATTGCGGCGCTGATTTTCCCGACGCTCGGAGGTTTTCTCGGAATGAGCAACGAAGGCTTTGCACTCTTTGCAGGAACAGCAGTAAACGATACCTCGTCGGTAACTGCTGCCGCATCAACGTGGGACTCAATGCACGGCACAGGCTCAATGGTGCTTGACTCTGCAACAATTGTAAAGCTGACAAGAACGCTTGCGATTATCCCGATTACACTTGTTCTTGCATTTGTGAGAATGAGAAAAGAGAAAAACGGAAACACAGGCTCAAAAACAAAAGTAAGCCTTAAAAAGATTTTCCCGATGTTCATTCTTTACTTTGTTCTCGCATCGGTAATCACGACAATTGCAACTTCCGTATTGACAGGACAGGCTCTTGATATCGCAAACAATATTTTCGGTTTCTTAAAACAACTCAGTAAATTCTTCATTGTAATGGCTATGGCGGCAATCGGACTTAACACCAACATTGTAAAGCTTGTTAAAACAGGCGGCAAGCCGATTTTGCTGGGTTTCACCTGCTGGGTTGCAATTACGGGCGTAAGCATTTTAATGCAGCACGTACTCGGAATCTGGTAATCCGGTCGAGTGCCTCGACGGGCAAATCGGCGGTGTGCCACCGCAGGCAAATCGGCCGAGTGCCTCGACACGCAAATCGAGTGGAAAAATCGGTTATTTTGGTAAAAACGGTTGCCCGAATTATAGATTGATTTATCGTTAAC
>CACXFS010000068.1 GCA_902766885.1 uncultured Ruminococcus sp.
AATTGTTGCTAAATTGTATAAATCTTTTCAAAAAAGATGTGACACTTCTGCAAGTATTGTATCTTTTATTTCTCACAAAAATATGTTATAATAGAAAAAATATAAAAGGGAGTGATATTATGACGCATAATAACGGGGACTATTCAGCAATTACACCCGAGATTGATGTTCTCGCAAAGAAGATGACGGACAACTCCATTATTGACCCTTCTCTTTACACCAAATACAATGTCAAAAGAGGACTGCGTGACCTTGACGGCAAGGGCGTCCTTACGGGACTTACAGATATTTCAACAATTATTCAGAACAAAAATGTTGACGGCAAGCTTGTTCCCTGCGACGGTGAGCTTTATTACCGAGGATACAACGTAAACGATATTATCAAGGGAATAACTGACGATAACCGTTTTGGTTTTGAGGAAGTAGTATATCTGCTCTTGTTTGGCGAAATGCCAAATCCTCAGGAGCTTCACGACTTTAAAGAACTGCTTGTGCAGTACAGAACTCTGCCGCAGAACTTTGTGCGTGACGTAATTTTAAAAGCTCCGAGTGAGGATATGATGAACTCAATTGCACGAAGCGTCTTAACGCTTTTCTGCTATGACACAAATCCGAACGATACTTCAATCAGCAATGTCTTAAGGCAGTGTGTTCAGCTTATTTCTGTATTTCCGCTTTTGTCTGTTTACGGTTACCACGCATATAACCACTATCTGCGTGACAAGAGCCTTTACATTCATCGTGCAGACCCGTCAATGTCAACGGCAGAGGTAATTCTGTCACTTCTCCGTCCCGACAGAAAGTATACTCCGCTTGAAGCAAAGGTGCTTGATATGGCGCTGATTCTTCATATGGAGCACGGCGGCGGTAACAACTCTACATTTACAACCCACGTTGTAACATCGTCGGGTACTGACACATATTCTGCAATGGCGGCTGCTCTTGCATCACTTAAAGGACCAAAGCACGGCGGCGCAAACGTAAAGGTTTACTATATGTTCGAGGATTTGAAAAAGCACGTCAGAGACTGGAACGACGACGAGGCTATTTCTGATTACCTTGAAAAGCTCCTTGACAAGCAGGCGTTTGACTGCAAGGGACTCATCTACGGTATGGGACACGCTGTTTACACAATTTCCGACCCCCGTCAGGTAATTCTTAAGGGTTCTGTTCAGAAACTTGCAGAGGCAGAGGGCTACGACGATGAGTTCAAACTTTATGAAAAGGTTGAGCGTCTTGCACCCGAAGTTATTGCAAAGAAAAGGAAAATCTACAAGGGTGTTGCGGCAAACGTTGACTTTTACAGCGGTCTGCTTTACAGTATGCTCAAAATTCCGTGTGAGCTTTATACTCCGCTGTTTGCAACTGCACGTATCGCAGGCTGGAGCGCACACAGACTTGAAGAGCTTGTAAACCCCGGCAAGATTATCCGTCCTGCGTATATGAGCATTTCCAAAGAGAAAAAATATGTTCCGCTTGAGGACAGGTAATTCAAATTTAATTTTTGATGTAACAAACACCCCTCGGATACTGTTCCGAGGGGTGTTTTCTTGTGCGTTTTGAGGATTATGCAAGCTCAAAATACAAGCCTTCACCGCCTGATAATTCTTTGGGAGCTGTGTGCCAGATTTCACCGCACTTATAATCCTGCATATTTACATCCTCAATACTGTAATCATATTTGTAAACCTTAGCACCTTCGTAGCCGTAGTAATGATCCCAAGGGTGACACACGACTTTGCCTGCAATCAGGAAGGTATTGTCAACATACCAGTCTGTGAATCGGAAGCCTACGACTCCTCTGAGATACTGTGAAATGGAACGGTCGCTGAAATTCTTTTGAATGTGTTCGATGATTAATTTTACTTTATCATAGCTCAATGCCTTTACATATTCATTAATTTCAACACGCTTGATGTCGCCTCGTGAGTTCTCGCCAAGTTCACTCACAGATTTTATATATCTGTAGTCGCAGTGATGACCGATACGGCACCAGTAGTCAAATAAATCGGCGGAAATATCGTTGTTGTTTTTGCAGTTGTGCTTTACAACGCCGAGGTCTTTTTTTAGCTTTATTGCTTTTGAAGCGTCGTCGCTCTTGCCTACATATGTTGTAGCTTCTTCTTCGGTAAGTTCCTGATAATTATTGTATGATTTGAGAACACTTTCCATATCGCCTTTAAGCTGATTCATTGCAGCTGTTATTGCACTTTTATTAAGATTCATATTTTTGATTGTTTGCTGAGTATCCTCGTCAAGTGCTGAAAATTCCTCGTTAGTCATTGACGCAAGCTTAATCTTTGCGTCAAGCGAGAGCAGAGCCGTGAATGCTGAGGCTGAAAAGATTTCCATACTGCAATTTACATAGTTTTCTGCTCTGTAAGCGGCTTCACCGCCGAACATTGACTCATTCTTCATCTTGTTGTAATATGCGGTGAAAACACTTTTGTTGTATCCGAACGGACCGTTGATGTAGTTTTCCAAATCACTTATCCTATGTGCATAGTTTGAAGTGCTTGTGAAGTCGTTATTTACAAGACCTGCAAGAGTGATATTCTTTTTAACTTCGTTTGTTTCGTCTTTGATAACGTCAATTAATTCCAAAGCATATTTCTTGCTGGTTAAAACCTCATTAACAAGCCTGTTGTATTCAACCAGCGAGCTCTGGTCGTAAATATCTTTTATAATCTTCTGAGTGTTGCTGTCAATCTGCCTCTGAATGTCGTCAAGCTTTTTGTTGATTTCTGTAAGGTTTACTTCGTGAACTCCGCAGATATCTTTGAGCATTGTAGAAATCGGACCTGCGAGGAATGAAAGTCCGGGAACTGTCGATGCCATTCCCTTGCCCCAGTTGTTAAGAATTGCACGGATTGAGCCGGTGAAATAGGTGTTTGAGTTGAACTGAGATTCGTTAAGTGAAATTGAATCAGTCGTTGCGGCGTTAGTCTTTACAAGGCTGAGCGTTGCAACCGAGCCGATACAGGTCAGTGCAAGAAATCCTGCAATAATTCTTCTTTTGATGTTGTCGGTGAATTTGATTGATGATGTTTTCATAATTTTTCTTCCTTTCGGTGATTTTTGATTTGTTGGCTTTATTATAAAACAGGCATAGGGACAAAACCCTGACAAAAATAAAAGATTTTGAAAAAATTTAAAAATTTTTTGAGTACCTGTTTTTTAGTTATCTAAACCATAATTTGTCGAGTGCCTCGACACGCAAATCGAGTGGAAAAATCGGTTATTTTGGTAAAAACGGTTGCCCGAATTATAGATTGATTTATCGTTAAC
>CACXFS010000069.1 GCA_902766885.1 uncultured Ruminococcus sp.
GTATCCCTACGTTGACAGATGACGTAAAGTAGTATCTTGCCTAAGAATCAGAAAAATGTTTGACTCCCGAGATACCGAGTTTTAAATTATTTCCGACTTTTATAACGGACTAAAAAATTTTGGTTTAGCTGCTTGGATTTACAGGTATTTTTCCTGAAATTCCTTAAATGACTGGAGATTTTTGTCCTTGTCGGCAAGAATGAGGTTTTCAATTCCGCCGATTTCATCAAACGGCCATTCAACGCCCAAATCGGGATCGTTATACATAATGCCGTCGTCGTATTCGTCGTAGAATTTTTCACCGCATTTGTACGAAACAACCGACGGCTCAAGCACAAGATAGCCGTGTGCAAAGTGCTCGGGAACGTAAAGCTCGTTCATATTTTCCTCTGAGAGATAGAATCCCTGCCACTTTTTAAATGTAGGCGAGTCGGGTCGCAAATCTACGATTACGTCAAAAACCTTGCCTTTTACGCATCTTACAAGCTTTGCCTGCTCGTGAACACGCTGGAAGTGGAGCGCACGGATTACGCCCTTGTGAGATACGGTGTAGAAAACCTCGGCAAGGTTGTGCTCAAGACCGTTAGCCTCGAAAACCTCCTTGGAGTAATCCTTGATAAACGCACCTCTTACGTCGGTTGCGCAGAACGGCTTGATGAGAAATGCTCCGTCAAAATCGGTTTTGCAAAATTCAAATTTCTGTATCATAAAATCCTCTCCTCAAAAATACTTAATATACGACGAAAAGGGCGAACATTGTCCGCCCTTATTTTTAACTTATAGGAAACTGTTGCGTAACGGCAGGGCATAAAGGTTTGCAATATCAATCTGTCTGCTTGATTTTACGTGTCGAGGCACTCGACCCATTCCATTGTCAGCTTTGTGCCCTCGGCAAACGAAACTGACGGCTTGAAATGACAATCGGTTTCAATATCGGTTGTGTCAAATGCATCAAGCGGCATATTTACTCCCGTAAACGGCACGTCACCGAAAATCGGTTCTGCGTCGGGTGCAAGAGCCTGCTGCATTTCAAGAATGAACTCCTTGAGCGGTCTTGCGTTGCCGCTTCCGATTGTGTATTCCTTGTTTGCAATTCCGTACTCGCCGATTGCGGCAAATGCCTTTGCAACGTCGGTAATATAAATAAAATCGTAGTTCTGAGTTGCCGCAGTAAACTGAAGCGGTTCGCCTGCGATAATTTTCCTGATTGTTGAGTTGACAAACCTCGGTGAAAACTCGCCCACACCGTAGGCGTTTGTGATTACCGCCCAGCAGAGGTCAATGTCGAGCGAGTTTGCAATCGGCTTGCAGATTGAACGTGCAATAAGCTTGCCTGCACCGTAAATGTACGGCAAACCGGGCTTGCTTTCCTGTGTGTAAACTGCGGTGTAGGTTTCTTTCTCCATAATTGAGCCTGCGTTTACAAACTTTTTGCACTTCATTTTGTCGGCTGTACGCAGTGCCTGTGCAGTCCATAATGCATTTTGAAGCTGGATTTTCTCGTCACATCTCAAAGGACCTGCCGAGCCTACCCACGCAAAATGATAGAAAACGTCAATGTCCCTGTCGCTGATTTTGTCAGCCAGAGAGTCGATTTCCGAAAGCTCGCAGTAAACGATTTCTACATTTTCAAGGCTCTTTATGTTGTCGATATTTTCTTTTTCGTCTTTTATAATTGCAAAAATTTTAACTCCCCTTGAGTCAAGCTCTTTGCATACGTTTGAGCCGACAAAGCCGTTAGCTCCCGTAATGATAACCTTATTCATAATAACACCACTTTAAATACTGCTGTTTAAAAATTCGTTAATCTGCTTGTCCATACACTTGCGAACGTCGCCGTTTTCAAGCCACACCTGCGACCACTCAACCGTCTTTTCAACTGCGTCGGTAACGTGCCAGTGCGGTTTCCAGCTGAAAACGGATTTAAGCTTTGAGCAGTCGAGCTTTAAGAAATTCGCCTCGTGAACGGCATTTTCTTCGCTTTTGTCAACACGCTTTATTCTTCCGTCCGTGTATTTTACAAACAAATCCACAAGCTCGCCCGTCGTTACGCAGTCGCACTCGTCGGGACCTACGTTGTAGTAATCTGCAAATTTAATGTCCTCGTACTGCGCCTTTGCTATCATAAGATAAGCATAAAGCGGCTCTAAAACGTGCTGATACGGACGTGTGGAGTACGGGTTTCTCACAACGATATCCTCGCCCTTTTCAAGCGCACGAACGCAGTCGGGAATGATTCTGTCGTTTGCAAAATCTCCGCCGCCGATAACGTTGCCCGCCCTTGCGGTGGAAATTGCAGCTCTGCCGTCGGCAAAAAATGAATTTTTGTAGCTGTGGGTGACGAGTTCGCTGCAGCTTTTGCTGTTTGAGTAGGGGTCAAAGCCGTCGAGAGGCTCGTTTTCACGGTAGCCCCACTGCCACTCCTTGTTTTCATACACCTTGTCGGTAGTAACGTTGAGAAACGATTTTACGCAGTCGCTCTGACGCACACATTCAAGAATGTTTACCGTTCCCATAACATTGGTTTCGTATGTATATGCAGGCATTTTGTAGCTGTCACGCACAATCGGCTGAGCCGCAAGGTGCAGGACAATTTCGGGCTGAGCCTTATCAAATGCCTTTTTAAGCGTATCATAATCACGTATATCACCGATAACCGAGTTTATGTCATCAGCGATATTTGCAATATCAAAAAGATTTGGCTGAGTCGGGGGATTGAGCGAATAGCCCGTAACCTCGGCTCCCCAGTCTGATAAAATCTTACAAAGCCAGCTTCCCTTAAAGCCGGTATGTCCTGTTATAAAAACTCGTTTTCCTTTATAAAAGCTTTGCATCAGTCGTTCCACACCTTCCACGGAGCTTTGTTTTCCGCCCACAGCTTTTCGAGTTTTTCTTTGTCACGCAGGGTGTCCATACACTGCCAGAATCCGTTGTGCTTGTAGCACATAAGCTGATTTTCAGCGGCAAGCCTTTCCATAGGTTCACGCTCAAACATTATTGTATCGTCTTTAACGTAGTCGAGCACCTTTGGAGAAAGCACCATAAAGCCTGCGTTAATGTAGCCTGAGTCAACTGCGCTTTTTTCACGGAAAGCCCTGACTTCATTATTTTCCGACAAATCAAGCACACCGAAACGGCTGTCGGGTTTTATTGCAGTCATTGTGGCAAGTCTGCCGTGAGTTTTGTGAAAATCAAGCAGAGCGTTTATGTCAACGTCAGCAACACCGTCGCCGTAGGTCATAAAGAACGGCTCGTCGCCTATGTAGCTTTTAACTCTTTTAAGTCTGCCGCCTGTCATTGTGTTAAGTCCGGTATCTACAACAGTGACCTTCCACTGTTCGGCACGCTTGTTGTGAACGATGATTCTATCATCATTAGTAAAATCAAAGGTAATATCGGAGGTATGAAGGAAGTAATCCGCAAACCATTCCTTTATGACATGCTGTTTATATCCCGCACATATTACGAATTCATTAACGCCGTAAGAGTAATACAGTTTCATTATATGCCAGATAATTGGCATTTCACCGATTTCAATCATCGGCTTAGGTTTGAACTGCGATTCTTCGGAAATTCTTGTTCCGAATCCGCCTGCAAGTATTACTGCTTTCATCAGATACCCTCCCAAAATTCATCGCTGTTATTTTGCACCTTCGCCTTTGAATACAGAAATTACAGTCTTGAGTATAATATTTATATCAAAGAGCAGTGAACGGTTTTTGACATAATATATTTCCATTGCTCTGCGTCTTTTGTAGCTTGTATCACTTCTGCCGTTTGCCGCCCAGAATCCCGTAAGACCGGGCTTTACGCTCAACAGCATATCTTTGTATTTACCGTAAATTTCGGTTTCTACCTCCATAATCGGACGTGGTCCGACGATTGACAGGTCGCCTTTTAAAATATTAAAAAGCTGAGGCAGCTCGTCAAGGCTTGTTTTTCGCAAAATCTTTCCGATTTTTGTAATTCTGGGGTCGTTTTCAAGCTTAAAGTTTTTTTGAAATTCTTCTTTTTGCTCGGGGGTAAATTTTTCAATAAGCTCCTCGGCATTCATAACCATACTTCTGAATTTATAAATGCCGATTTCCTTTCCGTTTTTGCCTACCCTTTTATGTATAAAAATTACCGGTCCCTTGCTTGTTGCTTTTATTGCAATACTGATAATAATAAAAAACGGAGAAAGCAGGATGATTGCAATTGTCGAACAAAGAATATCCGCAAAACGTTTTACAAAATCATAAACAGGTTTGTTTTTAACATATTTACTTGTTACTTTTGCAGTGTCAAAATTGCTTTTTTTCATTGATATATCCATTTTCCCTCATTAATTGTTGATTTTAAAAACTGTAGTTTATCAGTATCCGTAATACCCGTAAGAATAATCGCCGTAACCCTTTTTGTATTTTTTTGTTTCAGAGGGCTTGACCTTATTAATAATAATACCAAGTGTTTTTCCGCCTGAACGCTCAAGTATTTCAAGAGTTTTGTTAAGCTGCGGATATGTTGTAGAGTTGTTTTTAACAACAACAACAACTCCGTCTGATGCTTTGATAATCGGCACGGCGTCAATTACAACGCCGATTGGAGGTGTATCAAAAATAATATAATCATAGTCTTTTTCAACCATTTTAATAAAGTCCGCCATAGACTCGCTTGCAAGAAGCTCCGACGGGTTCGGCGGAACTGCACCGTAGCAAACGGCATGCATATTGGAAAGCTTTGTTGACTGGATAATCTCATCAACCGTACATTCGTCATTGAGGTAATTTGTAAGTCCGGGTGTAGGTGCAAGCTTGAGCGCAGAGTGAACATGCGGACGACGAAGGTCACATTCAATTACAAGCACCTTTGTATCAACCTGCTGTGCAAGTGCAGAGGCTACATTCATAGCCGTAACGGTCTTTCCTTCGCCTTTTGACGAGCTGGTAAAGGCTATTTTTTTACATCCTTTTTTAATTATCGAATAAGCGATGTTAGTTCTTGCCGTTTTGTAGGATTCTCTTATCTGAAAACCGAGGGCTTCGGTATCAATTGAGCGGTCAATTTTAGTATTAGACATTTTGTTCACCTCATTTTACTTTGACGAATTTGAATTAATGCTTTTTGCAAAATACTCAAAATCGGGTATTGCAGCAAGAACAGGCAGATTTGCTATAGTAGTCATTTCATCATCATACTTAATCTTCACATCAAAATAATCACGAATAAATGCAATTATGAGTGAAATTATAATGCCTATTAATAATGCAATAATTACATTTTTTGCCACATTCGGAGAAGTGGGGTTTTTGGGCGTTGTGGCTTCATCAACAACTTTGAGAGTAGAATTGTTACTTAAAAGTTCTTTGACAGTTCCGGGAGCAGTTTTTGCGACAGCGTCGGCAATACTTTTTGCTTCAGCCGGATTGCCTGATGTTATATCGGCTTTAAATACCTCGGTTTCCTCAACACGAGTAAATTTAATCATAGATTCAAGTTCTGTTGCCGTGTATTTGCTGTTAAGTGATTTTGATACATTTCCATAGAAATTATTTGTGTCAAGCAGTTCAATATATGTTGATACAAGCTTGGAAGAATAATTGTAGGCATTTAAATCCTGATAACCGCTGCTGGCACCATTGTAATCTGTGCTGACATATAGTTTAACGGTTGAAGTGTATGTCTTTTTAATGAAAAATTTTGTCACAAAAAATGAACATACTGCAAAAATTAAAGAAACAATTAAAATAAAAATCAGATTTTTCTTGATTATTCTCAATATGTCATTAAATGAAATTTCCATAAGACCGACTCCTCAAATTCATAACGGTTTTTAATGCTGAGCAACTGAAAATCAGCATTATATTCCATAATAATCTATATAGACATATTATATAATATAAAATCTTTTTTTTCAATCTATAAAACAAATAATTTAGGGAAAAAGCGAAAATTAGGAAGAAATAACACATAATTTGCAAATAATAGTAAAAAGTTTTGTTTGTACCTGAATTATTAAGAGCAATTATTTTGTTAAAAAAAGCAATTTTTGGTTTGACGGCAGATAATAGTTATGCCTTTTATAAAATAAAGGAAAATCCAACAAAATTCAACAGGGAAATTATACCATCACTCCAAGAATAAATCAAGTTATAATGGAAAAAATATACATAATATTCAATATGAATGTACCCGTATCAATTAGAATTTTAATGGGTGATAAAATTGGTATATGACTTTGGAATGACGTTAAAAAAATTAAGGAAAAAGAAAAGACTGTCGCAGGAGCAGGTGGCAAAAAGGCTGAATCTGACAAAATCCAGCATAAGCGGATATGAAAATAACGTAATCACGCCGAGCATTGATACAATAAGAGCATTTTCTATGCTGTACGGTACAACGTCGGATTATCTGCTAGGCCTTGAAAAGAAAGAAAGCATTGAGATTGAGGGTTTGACTCCACGGCAGAGGGACATAATAGAAACCTTGATTCTTGAGTTTAAAACTGCAAATGCGCAATCTATACACGATAAAAACAGATAAAAATTCAAATGTTTGTGAATATCATTTTAAATAAAATGATATATTGTCTTTTAAACTGCAAATATGTTAAAAATTGCTGTTTTATGTTCGATAAAAATATATTTTTATGTATTTTTAGCAAAAAACACTTTACAAATAAAAAAAGTGGTGATATAATTCATTTATAAATCATTATGATTTATTACGTCGGTAATGTACTCAAGTACGAAAGAAAATTAAAAGGTGGTAGAAGATTATGAAAAAATTATCGGCAATCTTAGTTGCACTTGTTCTTGTTGCCGCTACTGCAGTTACCGCTTTTGCGGCAGGTATCAACAGCAGTGAACAGGCTGTTCTTGATGAACTCAAGACATCAGTTGCAATGAAGGGCGGAGAAATGGTTATCCCCACTGAATATGTCAATCAGGCTGAAAACTATTTCAACACAATCGAAATGACAGAAGCAGAGTCAAAGGACATTATCGCTGTTATCAAAGACGGCAAGAACTTCCTTGCTAATTCAGGTGCTTCAAACATCTCAGACCTTACATTTGCTCAGAAGCAGGAGCTTCTCGCTTACGGTGAAAAGGCTGTTGCTGTTCTTGATATGACAATGTCATATGACAAGACAACTAAGAAGCTTACAATTCTTGATCCTAAGGGCGAAGTTGCTTTCAACGCAACTCCTACTCTTACAAAAACAGGTGCTGTTTCAGAGAACCCCATCAAGACAACAGGTTCCGATGTTAACTACTTCGGCTTTATCTTACTCGGTGCAGCTGCAGCTGTTATCGTAGTAGGCGGCACAATGTTTGTTGTAAAAACTAAAAAAGAAAGAGCTTGATTTTAGATGTCTGATAAAAAACGCAGACACAGGCATAAAAAATCTGATGGGAAGAGTTTTATAATTCTTCCCATTATCTTTTTGTTCGGAACTTATCTTGTGCTTTATCTGGCGCTTGCTCCGAGCTTTTCAACTCTTTTCTCGGCGGCGGGAATGTTCTTTTCCGACAATGAAAAGGACTACTCTACCGAGTATAAGAATATTTTTGTGCCTGTTTCGGAAAACTCGACTTTACCAACTGTAACAAAAGAAGATAATAAATCATACGTAAAAAACGACGCTGTTGAATATCCCAACTACGGCAATCAGTTCGGTGAACTCATCATTGAGGAGTGTGGAATTGATAACAAGCTTTTTTTCGGAGACGGCGAGGTTGCTCTGCGCAACGGCGTCGGAATTTACAACGGCAGTTTTATCCCGGGCTACGGCAGAACAATCCTTGTTGCAGGTCATAACAACACCTATTTCAACGGACTGAAGTACGCTGAAAAAGGACAGACTGTTGTTATCCGCACGAGCTACGGAAATTATGAGTACCGCATTACGGGTACGGCTGTAAAAAAGGCAACAGACAGATCTGCTTATGACTTAAATGCTGATTACGAAAACCTGATTATGTATACCTGCTATCCGTTTGACGAGCTCGGACTGACGGATTACAGATTTTTTGTATATGCAGAGCTTGTTTCAGGTACGCCGATTGACAAAAGCATAGGGGAGGGCGATTAATTATGGCTAAAAAACCCTTTTCTTCAAGAGTCAGAAATGCAGTTTTTATCTTGCTTTCATTTTTACTGACTTTGATTTTGTTTTTGCTTTCAAGCTGTACGGTGCTTGAGGCTACGCTGTTTAATTCCGAGTTTATTTTTGACAATATGAACTCCTCAAATTATTTTATCGACAAGTGTGACGAAATAACAACAAGCCTTATCGACCTCGGATATGCCAGCGGACTTGACGAAAAATTCTTTGACAATTTTGTTGATGAGGTTATGCTCAGCGAAGATACAAGAGAATATCTCGACAATTACTATTCAGGCAACGGCGCAAAAATTGATACTACCGATTTTAAGCAGAGCTTTAACACTGAACTTGATGAATATATCGCAAATAATGGGATTGAGGATGTAAACGGAAAGAGCCGTGACAAGCTTGTAAACAAAGCGGCACAAATTTACCGCTCATCGCTTGAAATTCCTCTGTTTTCAAAGCTTTCCGCGTATTTTTTGACTGCAAAAAATGCGATGCCGTTTATTCTTGTCGGTCTTGCTGTGCTTGCAGGCGTTATATGTCTTGTATTTTTCCTTGCAAACAAATGGAAACACAGAGCCGTTAAGTACATTTGCTATGCAACATCGGGAGCATTTCTTTCCTTGGGAATAGTTCCTGCGTATTTAATGATTTCGGGCAAGATTTCGCACATAAATCTTGATTCCCGTGCGTTGTATAATATGTTTGTTCAATCTGCAAACAGCGTTTGTCTTGCAGTTTTGTTCATTTCACTTTTCTTTTTGCTTGTATCACTCGGACTGTATTTCCTTTACAGACGAATGTATAAAAAAGTCAGCAGTTAAAGAAATACCGAATAAATTACGCTTTAAATTATTGATTAATTAAAAATTCAGGGACTGTCACAAATAAATGCGGCAGTCCCTTTTTGTTATTTGATATTATAAAATCTTTTTGCGTTTTCGCTTGTTACGTCCAGTACCTCCTGAATACCCATATTGCGTATTGCGGCTATTTTTTCAGCGGCATACAAAATCATCGAGCTGTCGCAACGCTTGCCCCGAAACGGTACGGGCGCCATATACGGTGCGTCGGTTTCAAGCAGGAGTCTGTCAATCGGAATTTCAGACGCAACTTCAACGCTGTGGCGGGCATTTTTGAAGGTCACCACTCCGCCTAAGCTGATATACATTCCCAGCCTTACCGCCTCTCTCATAAGCTCCACACTTCCCGAAAAGCAGTGCACAAGCGCATTCGGGCGGTGTTTTCTCAGCAAATCAAACGTATCTCCGTGAGCCTCTCTGTCGTGAACGACGAGGGGCATTTTTAAGTCAAGCGAAAGCTTAATCTGCTCCTCGAACACCCTTTTCTGCTTATCCTTCGGTATGTCCCAGTGGTAGTCAAGTCCCGTTTCGCCGATTGCAACAACCTTTTCGTGCTTTGTAAGCTCAGCAATTCTGTCAAGGTAGTTTGGCGGCATATCGTCAAGATTTTCCGGATGAAAACCGACTGCGGCATACATAAAATCGTATTTTTCAGCATATTCTATGCTCTTTTCGGCTGTTTTTAAGTCAACTGAATTGTTAACAATTGCGCAGACGCCCTTGCTTTTTATGTTGTCAAGCAGTTGAAAACGGTCATCGTCAAACCACTTGTCATCATAGTGAGCGTGTGCGTCAAAAATATTTTTGTAATTCATTCTGTCACTCCGTACTGTTGCGGATAATTTCAACCTGCCTGCTTTCAAGAATCGGTATGATTTTATTCTCCATATCGTTGCGGTCAGCATACATTCCGATGTTTACACTGTAATTATCAAGGTAAAGCTCGTATTTTCCGCTGTCCCCGTCGGCCTCGGCATCAAGGCAGATAATGTCGCTGTAGCTGTAGAAATTGCCGGTCACGTCAAAGTAGTGGCTGTTGACGTTCACTCCGGTTTCGTAAACGGCTATTCCGTTGTTTGCACTTAAAAACACGAAAATGAGAGCAACAAGATAGAAAATATACAGAATAACCCTTGTGCGTTTTTTCGATTTTTCGGAGTTGAAAATTGCGTCATAGTTCTTCATTTTCTGATATTTATTCTTGAAAAACGTGCGGTAAATGCTTTCCTTCATAAAATATGCGGCTGTAAAACTGCAAAACAGCGCAGGGATTATACAGCACAATGCATTGTAAGGCTCAAGCGGACTTGCGTAGAGCGCCGAATGATAAAGTATTCCTGAAATTGCGTAGTACATACTTACGCACACAGCAAGAAACGGAATCAACAGCAGACCACAGGATGCAAGATACGGAACAAAGCCGCTTGCACCGTGGTATTCCTTTAACCCGTCTTTAAGGCACTCGTATTCTTCGCTGAGAATCGGCGCAGGATTGTCGCAGTTTTCGATATATTCAAGCAGTCTGTCCTCGTAGGCAAGGCGCTTTTTCTTTTTCTCATATTTTCGCAGAGCCTTTTTGTAGTCGCCTGCAAGAAAATCACGGTATTCGTCAGACGCAAAGGCACACTGCTCAAATCCGAAGTAAAGGCTGAAAAGATACTCGTAAACCTCGTCAACGTTAATACTTTCGCCGCTCTCAAGCTCGCTGTTTATATCGGTTTCAAAGTCGATTCCGACAGTATTGAGCACATTTTTACGCAGCGCCTCACAAATTTTCCCCATACTGTCATCGGAATTTGCAAAGTCCTTCAGCTTGGGATAAACCTCATCAAAGTCCTTTGCAAGTTTGTCAAAGCAAAGCTCCATTCGCTGTTCGTTTTCGATAAAACAGTAGAACCAGCAGGCAAAATTATCATTGTCGAAAAGCCCGATAATGTCGTACATCATACATTTTATCGGAAATTCACTTCGTTTGGTGAAGTCAACGATTATGTTCAGACCGCTCTTTTCAACCGAGGCACCACATTCAAGACAGTACTCAAATTCGACGTTGAAACGGTTAAAGCAGAGCGTGCCGATAGCCGAGTCTTCGTCACGGATAAACCGTGTGGTAAAAGCCTCGGTGCTGTCTGCAAACTTATTAAATTTTCGTTCAAATACATTTATTATTTCATTTATCATTTTTTAGTCCGTTATATAAATCGGTGGTGAATTAAGTCTCGGTATCTCGGGAGTCCTACATTTTTCTATGTCTGACGCAAGATGCCACTTTACGTCATCTATCCGTAGGGGACGGCTTCCCAGACGTCCCTACAATAACTCCACACAAAAAACTCACTCTTTAAGCTTATTTAATTTTTCAATATGCTTTGCACGCTTGTAGCGGTAGAGAATATTTTCTGCCCATTCCTTGTCAATCTTGATAAAGCCCTTGAGCTTTTTGTCCTTGAGAGCAAATCTGTCGATAATATCCTTTGATTTGCCGTAAATTTCAAGCCTTGCGGTCTGCACATACGGCTTTCTGTCCTCGCCTGCAAAATATGTAAATCCCATTGTGTTAGTTTCACGGTCGTACATCGAAAGATAGCCTTCCGTAATCTCCTCACCGCCGAGTTTTTTCGAAACCGTCTGGCTTATTGCAAGCTTGGTAAGCTCTACTGCCATATCGTCAAGTCCCGATTCAAAAATAAAAATCTTTTCCTTAAACGAGTTGAAATCGGCAGTAATTCTTTTGCTGATATTGCGGAGATTGCTGTACTTTTCTTCAAGCTCCTTGTCGCAGAGCTGATAGCGGTCAATTTTCGGGATAAGGTAAACCATAAATCGGTTTTTCATATCGTTATACAAAATCGGGTAATTCAGCCTTGCGCTGTAATTGCACGACGGACAGCGCCACGAAAAAAGCTCTCCGTCAAGTACCTTGCTCCTCAGAGCCTTGTTAACCGTTGTATTCACACTTGTATATATTTCAGCCTTGCCCAGTTCCCCGCACATAGGGCAGACTATAGCCTTGTTTACTATGTTATCGGGCATATCCAACACCTCTTTACAGTTAATTATATCAATTGACTGTGATTTTCACAAGTAATTTTTAAAAAAATGTTGATTTTATCAAAAATATCTGTCATAATAATAGTACGATTAGATGAATTTCAAACTATATTCCGCACACTGTGCGTTGTATTACAAGGAGAATTTTTATGATGATTTTTGATACAGTAAAAGGAACTGTCAGCACAGCGGTTGACACTATTTCAACTGTTGCGCAGTCAATTGTTGAGAAGAACAGAACAAACGCAAAGCTCAACAGACTAAGACTTGTTATGAAAAGCGAAAGCGAGCTTATGAACAGAGCGTATATTGCACTCGGTAAACAGTTCTATGAATCGCAGAAAAAGGGCGAAGCTGTTTCTGTTGAAAATCAGGAAAAACTTTTTGAAGTAATAGAAAAGTCAAAGGCGAAGATTGCCAGAGCAAGAGAGTGCTACAGAAAGATTGTCGACAGTCAGAACGACATTTTCTACGGCACACCTGAGGAGGAAAAGGACTACAGCTCAAACGAGGTTGTCGATATTACCGTAGCCTGCTCAAACGAGAGCGACTATAAGTCATCTCCCTTTGAAAATATCGAAGCTCAGGTCAAAACTGCCGTTGACGAGATTAAATATGAAGCCGAAGAAGTTGCAGAAAAAGTCGAGGACAAAGCAGAAGAAATTGCAGAAAAAGCTGAGGAAAAAGCAGAAGAAATCAAGGAAGAAATAACCTCAGCCGACGAAGAAGCCGACAGCGACGGCGAATCCCCCGAAGGCGAACTTTTCTGATTTTTAAAATAGCATAAACATTATTATTTATAAGCTCCCCTTTTATGAGGGGAGCTTTTCTTCTCATTGTTAAAACCTACAAACAAAACTCCGTCTGTTTGTGTATCATAACAAAATTATGCTATTAAATAAACACATATTGCAATTATAAATTATAGTGATATAATTAAATTGTAATAAAACATATAGTGCAATTAAGTTAATCTGCAATACAATGAACAGAGGGTGTTATGGAACAATATATTTTTTGGGGACTTATATCAGTCTTATTCGTGTTTTTAATCAGCGTGATTATTAAGCTTATTATGAACAGCATTGCCGTTAAGACGGTGTCGGTCATTTACAGGAATACCGACTATTCAATTTTCAGCGAAATATTCGGACGGGCATTTCTGTACGGCTATCTGGCTGATTTAATCGGATGTCTTATCGGCACAATTGCATTGACTACAGACGACATAATAAAAAACGGCTTTGCATATTGGCAGTTGTATTTGCTTTCGTTTCCTTCAATTCTGGCGGCGTCGCCGTATGATTTATCGACTCTGATTATTACAATTTTCAGCGTTGCACTTTCAATGACTCTGATATTCGTATTTTGTTATTCAAAGGTGCTGACTGAAACCGATTTGTCAAATAAACAAAGGCTTATTTCTTCAATTATAATCGCACTAATCACCGCACCGTATTATTTTTTATTCTCAATAGTGATTCCATTGTAATGAAAGGAGCTTATTTATGAACATTACACAATACGTTATCGCCGCAATTTTAGCCGCTGTTATTTGTATTATTTTCTCGGTTCTGGGCAAGCTGCTGCTCAATCACGTTTCGCTTAAAACCGTTTCAGCAATTTTTAAGAAGTCGGATGATATGATATTTAATAAGACCGTTAAGCGTGCATACAAATTCGGACTGCTTGCCGACTTAATCGGTTATCTTTCAGCCGTGATTATATTTTTTATAATCAGCGAAATAGAAACAGGCTTCATTGATATAGGAATTGGATTTCTGATAGTGCTATTTGCTTTTTTCGAATCTCCGGTTGAAAAAGACTTGAGAAGCTGGATTTTTGTAATTATCGCTGTTGTGATTTCAATGATAGTGACCTTTATTTTCAATTATTTCATAATTCTGAAAGCAACAAATCTGACAAAAAAGCAAAGGCTTATTTCTTCAATTATAATCGCACTAATCACCGCACCGTATTATTTTCTCATTCCACTTGATTGGGGAAAAGGCTTGCCGTAATTTGAGATTATAAAAATCAGCACAATCCCGTTGACTAAATGATAAAATTATGATATTAAAATAGTGGTGATAGTATGGGAAATACAAAACAGCTTTCGAGCTTTGAAAAAGAAAACATAAACTTAATAGAACTCAAACTTGATGAAGCAGATATTATTGCTGATTTGAATGAAACTCGTCTTGAACACAGCGAAGTGTTTGACAAAATAAAAAGAGCACTTGATGAATAAAAAGAAGTATTCTATAACAACAAACTCCTCACCGTCAATGGTGAGGAGTTTACATTTTTTTGCGTTTCAGCGTGCGCAGATATGCTTTTGTCTGTTCGTCAATTCTTCGGCTTTCAATGCATTTCTGAATCGCCTTGTTAAAGGTTTCGTCGTCAAGCGAGTTGTTGTGCAGATACTCCATTGTCTTGTCCCTGCACTTTGCAACTGCTGTCGCAACAAGCCACGCCTTAGCCATACTGACGTAGTAGTATGTGCTCTTTATGCTGTCGCACCGCTTTAATACCTCGTCGATATACTCATCCTCAAGGTAGTAGTCGAGCATAACAACAAGTGCAATACGGATTTTCCAGTCGTCCTTACTGTCGAGATATGTTTGAATATAGCTGAAAAATTCGCTTTTATATTTTTTGACTTCCTTAAGTCCTGCGCAAAAGCAGTCGCAGATTGCCCAATTGTCAACCTCGTCTGCAAAATTGTCAACCAAAGCGGTAAAGTCAGCAAAATCGTTTGTCTTTATAAGTCCCGTAACAATTCCCCGAACCATACGCTCCTCGTAAAGCTCAGGCTTTGAAACATCTAAAAAGCTCCTTGCGTTGCCCTTTGAAATTTCCTTGCCGATTTCACGCAGACGGGGCATTCTTATTCCGAGAATCTCGCTTTTTTCGGTATTCGGAACGAGCGAAGAATGAAAATTACGGTATTTTTCGTCAGCCTGCGTTTTTAAAAATCCGACAAATTCAAGGTAGTCGGATTCAGTCCATTCGTTTAATATCAAGTTCATAAAGAAATCTCCATTTGTATACTCATACTTAACAATGTAGGGAACGGTCTTGACCGTTCCGCTGAATCAAAACCAACCTTTAGTCCTTTCGGAACAGTCAAGACTGTGCCCTACACAAAATAGGAATACGGAGCAAAGTGTCTGTTAATTGTTAATCTTCCTTTTTCTGTCGTATTTCTCACACGGCGTGTTCAAATCGAGGTACGCAATATCGTGGTGAGGCACCTGCTTTTCCTTGGGCGGAAGCTCCATATAGTTGCCGAAAACCATAGTCAGATACTCATCATAGCCCGACATACACGGCATCTTTAGTCCCTCAAAGGTCACGTAGTCAACGCCCTCGTAAATGTGCTTGGGGTATTCCTTTTTCATCCAGTACGGTCCTGCGCAAAGCTCGGTAACGCACTTGTTTTCCTCAAGCTTGTACTTCGTCATATGCCTTTCAGCGCAACGCCAGATTTTGTATCGGAGCTTTTTGCCCCTGAAAATCGAAAGCAGAATTTTACTGCCAAGTCCCATAATTCCGCCGTGATTTTCGGGCACAACCTGCGCTAGAAACAGCGAGTAAATCATCGTCCATATGTACTGCATTTTACGTGCAAAACGGCTGTCGGGGCAGACGTCAAGCGGAAAAACGTCGAGCACAAGACCGTGCGGAATGTCAACCTCGGTCTGATTTGCCTTTACCATTGTGTAGTTGGTGTCGGTAATCGTTATAAAAATGTTGCCAGTGAACATTTCGTCATCGGTTTTAAGAAGTCTGAATCTGCCGTCGGCTTTCTGCTCTCTCCACAGCTTGTGGAGCTTTTCGTAGTCGGGACGGGGCATAATCACGTCGATATCGTCGTCCCAAGGCACAAAACCGCCGTTGCGCAGTGCACCGATAAGACAGCCTCCGATAAGGTAGAAACGGAGGTTGTTTTTGTCGCAGAAATCCTTGAAATATACGAGCGTATCAAGCTGTTTTAGCTGTAATTCACGCAAAAGCTGAGGAGTCATTTTCATAAGTTCGGACAACTAAATCACCAAGCCTTTTTGTTAGTTTGGAGTGTGGAGTTTCGGTTGGTCGAGTGCCTCGACGCGCAAATTTTATTATTGTAGCGGCGAACTGTGTTCGCCATATTTCATAAATTGCGTTGCAATTTATGAAACGGGACGTCTGGGAAGCCGTCCCCTACGGAAATGTTTGTTTGTTACTATAATGTCGATATAATCGGTTACGTTTGATGGTCAACACGGACACGGCACGCCGTGTCCCTACGATGATAAAGGAAACGCTTGGTTGTTATTTCGTAAAGGACAGGCGGTTTTGCGAACACATTTTGCCTCTGTAATATTAATTCCGAATTACGCATTCCAAATTCCGAATTATTTTTTAATCGTGTTTTTCGCAATCTTTCGCTTTACCTTTTCAATGTGTTCCTTTGCGTGACTGTTTTTGATTTTTTTCTGCCAGAACGGAATCTGAATCAGTCCCACAATCGTTCCTATTCCGTAGGAAACGTGCAGAATCGGGAAAATCAGAGGAAGAAAAATAAACTGCGGCTGAAGATTTTTCATAGTAAAACAGCCTACTGCGTTTACAATGTCGAACATTCCGTACACAAGCAGCAGAGTGTAAAGCAGAATCGGGAATCCGAGAGCCGCAATAATTGAGCAGATTATAATCATCATAACAAACGCAAACGGTGCAAAATGGAAGTACGAAAGACAGCCCGGACACTCCGAAAGCGTAAGTCCTATCCATCTGCCGTTTGAGTATTTCTGCCTTATCATATCCTTTAAATTGTTTCTCGAATGTTGATAAGAAATGATGTCGGGGCAACAGCAGAGCTTGTAGCCTGCTTTGCGTATTCTGTAGTGAAATTCGTTGTCCTCGGTACGTCCGAGATTTTCATTAAAGCCGCCTACCTTCTGAATAACCTCACGTCTGTATGCGGCGTGAAAAAGGCTGTCGAGGTATTCCTTCTGGGTGGGGGGACGTCTGTAGGATGCAACCGAGCTGCCGAACAGCGAGTCCTCTGCGGCAAGCAAGGTAAGCTTCCACGGCGACACGTCAGAGGTTATGTTAGGTCTGCCGCCTCCGACAACGTATTCACCCTGATTCAGGTTATACACGTTTCTTGAAACGAAGTTTCTCGGTATTCTTGCGTGAGCGTCGACTCTGATAATCACATCTCCCGTAGCCGTCATAAGTGCGGCATTCCACGAAAAAGCCTGATTTTTCTTGGCACACTGAACAACAGCCACGTTCCTGAAACCGTAGTCTGTGTTTTTAAAGCGCTCCATTTTATCTCTTGTTGCGTCGGTGGACATACTGTCAACGAGCACAACCTCAATCAGCTCGTGCGGGTAATCCTGAAGCTGAAAATCCCTCAGAATTCCGTCGAGAGCCTCCGCTTCGTTGTAAGCTATCATACACAAAGATACTATCATATCACACCTCTGTTTCTTTCAATTGAAAACAGCCACTTTGCCGAAGTTGTCATAGAAGTCATAAGGTACGGAAGTGCGTAGAATGCAGGAACGACAAATGCACACGAAAGGACAATCCAGCCGATAAAGCTTATAACAAGCTTAACCGTTTTTGCAAAGTGTCTGAACGAAAGTCCGATATAGCCGAACATATATTTTGACGCAGGCAGACTGTCGTCAAATGAATAAGCGACCAGCGGAAAATGCACAAAAAGAAGATAAATCAGTACTTTTATAATTACCGAAACTATGAAAAATACCATTAATATAAGTGTATTAAAATCAAAAGCAAATCCGCTTTTCAGGCTTGCTCCGAGCACATAGCAGGCGTAGGAATAAACGTCAAGACCGTATGAAATCACCGAGAATATAAATAAAAGCGTAATGTTGATTACCAGAGTTTTAATGTATCTGTGAGCACCCTTAAAAAAGTAGAACAAATCCGAAATTTCGGTGCGGTTATAGAGCGAGGTGTTGCAGAACATCTTGAAAAGTCCGTTAATCAGCGGAGAAACCAGAATTGTGGCAGTCAGCGCACCGCAGGCACCGAATGTAAATATCAGCTTTTTGCCCTCTTTTACAAGACCTGTGTCCGTATCAATAGCTTTTGTAAAAAATCCGAAACCGTAGAGTAATGCGTCGATTAAAAGCACAACCGCACATACTGCAAGCACTGCGGCGATTATAACAGACCAGTTGTTTTTCAGTGAATCCTTTGCTTGATTTTTAATAACTTTTTCGGTACTCATATGTTCTCCTTTAATAATAATTCGGAATTATATAGCGAGTGTTGTTTGGAAAGGCTTGTTTTTCTACGGTATTAATTACAAATGTTTCCTCTATAGCCGTAGGGGATTGTAATACAAACATTTCCTTTACAGCCGTAGTACATTGATAAAACTAAAAATACACATATTGTATGAAATATAAAATCAGCTTTTTATATTAATCAGTGTAGGGAACGGTCTTGACCGTTCCGCTGATTTACAAGCCAACTCTTAACCGACTCGGAACGGTCAAGACCGTTCCCTACATTTGA
>CACXFS010000070.1 GCA_902766885.1 uncultured Ruminococcus sp.
AGCCATCTTTGCGATAGGCATAGGAGTACGAACGCCTGCAACAACGTCCTCGCCCTGTGCGTTGATGAGGAACTCACCCATGAGCTTCTTCTCACCTGTAGCAGGGTCTCTTGTAAATGCAACGCCTGTACCGCAATCGTCACCCATATTACCGAATGCCATTGACTGTACGTTAACAGCAGTACCCCATGAATAAGGAATATCGTTGTCACGGCGATATACGTTAGCACGGGGGTTGTCCCATGAACGGAATACAGCCTTAACAGCGCCCATAAGCTGCTCTTTAGGATCATCAGGGAAGTCCTGACCGATTTTAGCCTTGTATTCAGCCTTGAACTGTGAAGCAAGTTCTTTAAGGTCTTCAGCTGTAAGCTCAACGTCGAATGTAACGCCTCTTTCAGCCTTCATTTTGTCGATAAGCTCTTCAAAGTACTTCTTACCAACTTCCATAACTACGTCGGAATACATCTGAATAAATCTTCTGTAGCAGTCCCAAGCCCAACGGGGGTTGCCTGATTTTTCAGCAATTACGTTAACAACTGTTTCGTTAAGACCGAGGTTGAGGATTGTATCCATCATACCGGGCATAGAAGCTCTTGCGCCTGAACGAACGGAAACGAGAAGGGGGTTTTCCTTATCGCCGAATTTTTTACCGGTGATTTCTTCCATCTTTTCGATGTACTCGTTAATCTGACCCTGAATTTCGTCATTGATTTCTCTGCCGTCCTCATAGTACTGAGTACAAGCTTCTGTTGTAATAGTGAAGCCCTGGGGAACGGGAAGTCCTAAACCTGTCATTTCTGCAAGGTTAGCACCCTTACCGCCGAGGAGCTCACGCATGTTAGCATTACCTTCTGTAAAAAGGTACACCCATTTTTTTGCCATTTTGGTAATCCTCCTATAAATAAATAGTATATACGGCTATAGCAAAGCATTACGCTCTGCCTGCAAGTATAAGCCTAAATGTTATTATAACAAAGAATAGCAAAAATAGCTACATTTTTTTGAAATTTTTTCTTATAAAAAACAGTTTAAAATTTTATTAATATTGTATAAATCGTTTAAAATATGCAGGAATATTGTTTTTTTGTAAAATTCACTTGAAATTTGTAATTTTTATGAGATAATATTAATATCTGTTGGTATGTTTGACGGATATGCCGTTATACAATATATAATTCAGGCTATATGCCGTATAATAATGAGGTACAAAATGGGTAATTGTGCAATTATTCTTGCAGGCGGCGAGGGCAAGAGAATGAAGTCCGACAAGCCTAAGACTCTCTCGGAGGTACTTGGCAAGCCGATGCTTATGTGGGTTATTTCAGCACTTCGAAACGCTGAAATTGACGATATCTGCGTTGTAAAGGGCTTTAAAAAAGAATGTATTGAGCAGTTTCTCTCTACTCTTGACTTTGAAATTGAAAGCGTTTTTCAATCTGAACGCCTCGGAACAGGTCACGCCGTTATGATGGCAAAGGATTTTCTTAAAAATCACAGCGGAAACGTTGTTATTTTAAACGGCGACGCTCCGTTTATGTCGAGCGACACAATCAAAAAGTCGCTTGCTCAGCACACAGACTGCGGTTGTGCCGCTACGGTAATTTCCGCAAAGGTTGACGACCCGACAGGCTACGGACGAATTGTTCGTGACGAAAGCGGTCAGCTCAAAGCAATCGTTGAACAGAAGGACGCTGACGAGGAAACTCTCAGAATTAACGAGGTTAACTCGGGCGGATTCTGGTTTGACTGCGAGCTTCTTTTATCGGTGCTTGACAGAATCAAGTCCGACAACAAGGCAAAGGAATATTATCTTCCCGACGCAATAAAGCTTCTTTTGTCCGACGGCAGAAAGGTCGGCGCATACACAGCAGAGTGCAGCGACACCGTACTCGGTGCAAACGACCCTGCTCAACTTGAGGAGCTTAACGAAATTGCAAAGGCAAGGGGTTATTCCTGTTAAACAGTTAATCATTCATTTATCATAAATAATTCGCAAATTATATGCAAAGGAGTTATTACAATGAATTTTCACGGTAAGGACATCAAAATTTTCACCGGCAGTTCAAATGTTGACGTAGCTCAGGGTATTGCAGGCTGTCTTGGTCTGCCGCTCGGCAAAAGCGACTGCACACAGTTTTCAGACGGCGAAATTGCTGTTTCGCTTCACGAGTCTGTTCGTGGCAGCGACTGCTTTATTGTTCAGTCAACATGCACGCCCGTTAACGACAATCTTATGGAAATGCTCATTATGATTGACGCTATGAAGCGTGCGTCTGCTGCAAGAATTACAGCTGTTATGCCCTACTTCGGCTATGCAAGACAGGACAGAAAAGCTAAGGCAAGAGATCCGATTTCGGCAAAGCTTTGCGCTGACATCATAACAAGTGCAGGTGCTGACCGTGTGCTCACAATGGACTTGCACGCTAATCAGATTCAGGGCTTTTTCAACATTCCCGTTGACCACCTTCAGGGCGCTACTCTCCTTGCAAACCATATGAGAGAGAAAATCGGCGGCAACCCTGACGATTACATTGTAGTTTCTCCCGACCTCGGTTCGGTTACACGTTCAAGAAACTTCGCTGCTAAAATCGGCACAGGTCTTGCAATTATTGACAAGCGCAGACCTAAGCCAAACGTTTGCGAGGTTATGAACATCATCGGTGACGCAAGAGGCAAAAAGGTTATCCTTGTTGACGATATGATTGATACAGCAGGCACACTCTGCAACGCCGCTAATGCAATTGTTGAAAAAGGCGGTGCAACTGAGGTTTACGCTTGCGCAACTCACGCAGTTCTCTCAGGACCTGCAATTGAGAGAATCAAGAACAGCGCTCTCAAAGAGGTTGTTCTTCTCGACACAATCCCCGTTCCGCAGGAAAAGATGATTGACAAGTTCACAATTCTTCCCGTAGCTCCCACATTTGCCGAGGCTATTGCAAGAATTTACAACGATAAGCCGTTTACTGCTGCATTCGGCTGATAATTTTAACCGTTCGGCAGATTTCGACTGAAATTTCCGTTATTACGGAATACAATAATTTATAAAACAAGCGGGTTGGAAAATACCCGCTTATTTTAGTTCGAGGACACAGGAGTAAAAATATGTTCGGAAAAAATAAATTTTCAAGCTCAATTGAATACCTCGTTGTCGGGCTGGGAAATCCCGATAAGAAATATGAAAACACACGCCACAACACAGGCTGGCTTGCGCTTGATTACATAGCCGAAAAGTACAACTGCAAGGTAAACAAAATCAAGTACAAAAGCTTTGTCGGCGACTGCACAATCGGCGGCGCAAGAGTTATGCTGATGAAACCGACAACATATATGAACAACAGCGGTCAGGCAGTTGTTGAGGCGATGAATTTTTACAAAATTCCGCCCGAAAAAGTGATTGTTATTTTTGACGACATTTCGCTTGACGTGGGCAAAATGCGCATACGCTCAAAGGGCAGCGACGGCGGTCAGAAAGGTATGCGAAGTATAATTTATTTAAGCGGCAGTGATAACTTCCCCCGAATCAAAATCGGAATTGGCGCAAAACCGAACCCGCACTGGGATTTAGCCGACTGGGTGCTGTCAAAATTCACCGACAATGAATTCAAAACGCTCGGCACAATGTTTGACAATGCCGCAAAGGCTGTTGAACTGATTATCGAGGGAAAAACAGACCGTGCAATGAATATGTTTAACTAATTTGAAGGACCTGAAAATGACCGATAAAATGAATTTTCTTGTCAATGTTCTAAAAAACGCTCCTGCTTTCAAGTCGCTGTTAAGCAATGCAAAAACAGGTAAATCACTTTGCGTTTCGGGACTTTCGACAATCAACAAAGCAAATGTAATCTATGCGCTGTGCCGCCTTAAGGGCGTCACGGCTTTTTGTGTTGCCTCCGACGAAAAGGAAGCACAGACACTCTGCAACGACCTTTGCAGTATGGGGCTTAAAGCCTGCGTTTATCCCGTGCGTGACTACAATTTTCTCGATTTTCAGAGCAAATCGCACGAATATGAGCATGCAAGACTTAAGGTTCTCTTAAAGCTCATTGAAAACGACTGCGACGTTGTAATCTCCTGCATTGACGCCGCAAGCCAGCTCACCGTGCCGAAAAAAGTTCTGGAGGAATCTACAATCGTCTTTGAGGAGGGCAAGGAAATTCCGCTTGAAAAGGCTGTCCGTTCGCTTACCCTGCTTGGCTACGAACGCTTTGATGCTGTTGACGGCAACGGTCAGTTTTCGCTCAGAGGCGGTATTCTCGACTTCTTTATGCCCGACTCAGACTACCCTGTCAGAGCAGAATTCTGGGGCGATGAAATTACAGATTTGAGCTACTTCGACCTTGAAACACAGCGACGTTTTAAAAAGGCAGGCAAAATCAAGCTCACACCATCAACAGAAATAATAATTGAGGACAAGGACGCACTTGCCGACAAAATCGTACATAAGGCAAACCTTCTCCGCTCCAAAAACAGCGCAAAAGCAAAGGAAAAACTGCTTTCAGAGGCAGAGCTAATCAGAAACGGCACACAAATTGCAAACGCAGACAAATTTATCGGTCAGATTTACGACAAACCCGAATGTCTTTTTGACTATTTCAGCCGTGACACTCTGTTCTTCACCTCCGAGTTCGGCAACATAAGCGACAGAGGAAAAGCTATGGACTTTCAGAACACCGAGGCCCTCAAGCAGGGCTTTGAGGACGGTGTTCTGTGCAGAGGCTTTGACCGCTTTACACTCACCTTTAACGAATGTATCGACATTTTCAATGCGCACGGAACAATTGTGCTTGAAAACTTCGTTCACGGCAGCATTCCGATTAATCTCTCGGAAATTATCAGTTTTTCTTCAAAACAGCTCAACCGCTGGAACGGTTCTTACAAACAGCTTGCAGAAGATTTAAACGGACTTTTTACTCCGCAAAGCCGAGGAGTTATCCTTTCAGGTACGGACAAGTCGGCAAAAAATCTCTGCGATAGTCTGCGAAACGACGGATTTCCCGCTCAGCTCTGCGACAGTCTTGATGACGCCAAAGCCGGAGCAATCTACGTTCTTACGGGTGCATTGAGTGCAGGCTTTGAATTTCCCGGTGAAAAATTCTTCCTGATAACCTATGGGCAGACTGCTTATGTACCCGAAAAGAAAAAACATAAAAAGCCTAAAAACGGTCAGGAAATCTACAGCCTTTCGGAGCTTTCCGTAGGCGACTACGTTGTGCACAGCGTTCACGGCATCGGAGTTTTCGGCGGAATACGAAAAATTGACACTCACGGAATTACAAAGGACTACATAAAAATTGACTATGCAAAAGGCGACGTGCTTTACGTTCCCGTAACTCAGCTTGATATGGTGGCAAAATACATTGGCCCGCGTGAAAATTCAAGCGTAAAGCTGAGCCGTCTTGGCTCGCAGGACTGGCAGAAAGCAAAGGCAAGGGTAAAAACCTCGGTAAAAGATATTGCAAAGGAGCTTATCGCTCTCTACTCAGCACGAATGAAGGCAAAGGGATATGCTTTTTCGGGCGACAACGAATGGCAGAGAGATTTTGAGGCGAGCTTTGAATATGAGGAAACACCCGACCAGCTCCGCTGCTGTGAGGAAATCAAGCACGATATGGAGCGCACCGCACCTATGGACAGACTTCTCTGCGGTGACGTAGGATTCGGAAAAACCGAGGTTGCTCTGCGTGCGGCTTTCAAGTGCGTTGCCGACTCAAAGCAATGCGCCCTCCTCTGCCCCACCACCATTCTTGCGTGGCAGCACTACCAGACAGTTACAAAACGATTTGAGGGGTATCCGATAAGAGTTGAACTGCTCTCACGTTTCCGCACACCCAAGCAGCAGAAGGAAATTCTTAATAAGCTCAAACGTGGTGAAATTGATATGATTATCGGAACTCACAGACTTGTTCAGAAAGACGTTGAGTTCCGTGACCTCGGACTTGCAATCATCGACGAGGAACAGCGTTTCGGTGTTGCACAAAAAGAACGATTCAAGGAGCTTTGCAAAAATGTTGACGTGCTCACACTTTCGGCTACGCCTATTCCGAGAACGCTGAATATGGCTATGAGCGGACTGCGTGATATGAGCGTAATTGAAGAAGCTCCGCAGAACCGCCAGCCCGTACAGACCTATGTGCTTGAACACGACGACGCAGTAATCAACGAGGCAATAAGGCGTGAACTGCGCAGAGGCGGACAGGTTTTCTATCTGCACAACAACGTTGAAACAATTGAGTCAAAGGCAAACAAAATTCTTGAAGCCATACCCGAGGCAAAAATTGCAATAGGTCACGGCAAAATGAAGGAAAGCGAACTAAGCGAAGTATGGCGCAAGATGCTTGAACAGGAAGTAGACGTTCTTGTCTGCACTACTATAATAGAAACGGGTGTAGATTTGCCGAATGCAAACACTCTTATTATAGAAAACGCCGACTGTATGGGACTTTCTCAGCTGCATCAGCTGAGAGGACGAGTCGGCAGAAGTTCAAGACGGGCATACGCTTACTTTACATTCAGACGCAGCAAGGTGCTTACGGAAATTCAGCAGAAACGTCTTGCGGCAATCAGAGAATTTACCGAATTCGGCAGCGGATTCAAAATTGCGATGCGTGACCTTGAACTGCGTGGTGCAGGCAACATTATGGGTGCTCAGCAGCACGGTCATATGGAATCTGTCGGCTACGATATGTACCTTAAACTTCTCGGCGAGGCTGTAAGCGAGGAGCGTGGAGAAACTCCCGAAACCAAGGACCTCGACTGCCTTATTGACATTTCAGTTGACGCTCACATTCCCGAAAGCTATGTTGAAAGCCTTACTCTGCGGCTTGACGTTTACCGCAGAATTGCAGACATAAGAAACGTTGAGGACAGCAACGACGTAAAAGATGAACTGCGTGACCGTTTCGGAGAAATTCCGCAGTCCGTACAGGGACTTATTGACATTGCTCTTATCAGAAACAAAGCAAATTCAATGGGAATTTACGAAATAAGGCAGAATGAAACTTCACTTCTGCTCTATGTAAGGGAAATCAAATCTCCCGAGGTTGCCGATTTGCTTATCGCACTCAACGGCAAAGCTATGCTATGTGCCGGCACAAAGCCGTATCTTTCGGTAAAATGCAGAGAAGGTGTTTCTTCGCTCGATATGCTCAAAAATATATTTAAGGTATAAAACAATAAAAAAGCAATTCAACGCTTTTCGGCTTTATTTCAAATTTTTTTCGATAAAATTTCAATAAAATATAGACAATGACAATTTTTTTGTGTATAATCATAAAGTACGCATACTGTGAAAGTGTTTCTCGTATGCACAATGCTATTTTAAGTAAGGACGGTATACTAATATGAAACCAAATTTAAAAATCGGTTCATTCCTTATGGCAGTTGTAATGATTTTTTCTGTCTTGATTGTTTCGGGATGTACTCCGATAAGTCTTAATAAGGAATGGTCATACAAGACAGGCGACAAGGAGCTTGCAATCGGCGTTTATATCTATTCGCTCGATACTGCTTATCAGCAGGCAAAGTCATACGCTCAGGAACTTGACGATTATGACGAATCAAAGGACAGCTGGCTTGAAATGGAAATCACCGACGATGACGGTAAAACGGAAGTTGCAAGCAAGTGGATTAAGGAGCAGGCAAAGCTTATGTGCTTAAGCTACCTTGTTCTTGACGAGCAGATTGAAAAAGAAAATGTTGATATTTCAAAAGATACAATTGCTTCTGCCGACGAGCAGGCTGAAACATACTGGAATGTAGGTCAGTACGCTGACTACGGCTATATTATGCCGATGAAGGACGATTTAGAGCCCTACGGTATATCACTTGAAAGCTTCCGTTACTGCTCAACAGAGTACAGTGTGAAGTATCAGGCACTCTTTGACAAGCTTTACAAGGAAGGCGGCTCAAAGGAAGTTACCGACGAAGAGCTCACAAAGTATTTCAACGATAACTACACTGATTACAGCTACTTTACAGTAAACCTTTATACTGCTACAACAGACGAAGCAGGCGAGTCTTCAAACGTTGCAATGTCTGACGAGGAAGCTAAAAAGGTTACTGACGAGATTGACGGCTACGTTAAGGACATTAACGGCGGCAAATCATATGACGATGTTCTTGCTGCTTATATGAAGGCAAACGACATTGAGTCAGACCCTGCAACATCAAATATTGAAAATCTTGAGAACAGCTCACTCGGTGACGAAGTTAAAGAAGCGCTCAAAAAACTTGACAATAACAAAGCAACAGCAGTAAAGGTAGGCAGCGGCGAAAACGCAGTTTACTACTTTATATACAAGAGAAATATTAAGGACACTGCCAAGGACTACCTTGCAGATGAAACCAACAGTGCAAATGTACTTTCTTCAATGAAAAGCGAAGAATTTGCAGACTACATTGAAGAACTTACCAAGAAGCTCGATTACGAAGAAAACACCTCGGTAATTAACCAGTACGAACCGAAAATGTTCTTTGTTCCCGTTGAGCCGACTACATCAGCAGAAGATAGCGAAACAAGTGAAGAATAAATCCGAAACAACATTTCGGGGAAAGGAGTTTGTATGAGCAGACGAAATAAACTTATTACAGCTCTATTGTCAATTGTTTTATGTTTTTCAATATTCACAATTACTGCTTATGCAGTTGATCTGGACGGTGACGGAATTGACGACGATGTTGTGGTCACCGACCCGCCTGCAATTATTGAAACCGACCCGCCTTATGTTGAACCCGCAACTGACGCACCTTATTACGAGCCTGAAACTGAAGCTCCGTACTACGAGCCTGAAACTGAAGCTCCGTACTACGAGCCTGAAGATCCCAATTACAACTCAGACAGCAGTCAGATATATTATGACAGCGATAACGGCGGCGAAAGCTCAGAGTTTTATGTTGGCGGCGGTCAAAGCTATGTTCCCCCTGAAAGCACTGCTCCGTCGGCACCTCTTTATGAATCCAACCGAAAAATTGACGACAGTGTTCTGTCAAACAGCGACTGGAAGGATATTTCAGCAAGTCTGAAAAATGCAGGTAAAGACGGTGAAAATGATTCCGATGACTTCGGTTTTATTAAAAATAACGACAGTCTCAGCGACAACGGTGAATGGATGCTTTACACAGGAATTGCCTGTCTTGCACTCAGCGCAGCAGGAATTGCTTATGTAATAATTTCATCTGTCAGCAAGCGCAAGAAACTTTCGGGCGGTCTTAGCGGCAAGCAGTATGCTTACGCAGGCGCCGGAAACGGAAGATACCGTTCATCAAGCGACTATGACGACGGCTATAAGTCTGAAAAAGTTGAGAAAAAGAAGATTGACAAGAGCAGAAAGTTTGATACTGCCGATGTAAAGCTTCCGAAATCATCAAACGGTACCCGATATAAAAACGGCGGAAAACGCTACAAATAAACGTTAATTAATCACAACAACCCGTATCCGTAATTGATACGGGTTGTTTTAGTATTGAGTTTGAAAAAGATATATGTCGGGCGACCACACAGAGTCGCCCCTACTCCGTACTTATGCATTTTGAGTTCCAGATTATAGTTGATATACAAGTCATATATCGGATTAAAAAATCGTTTTTTGTAACTTTTAACACAATTAAAACGTAATCTTTTTGTAATTATTATATAACCCGATAAAAGTAGAAAAAAAGCCAAAAAAACATTGACAATTATTTAACAATGATGATAGAATGTTATTAGTCGAGTTAAGCTTATCGATAAAAAAAGTTTTGAAAGGATCCTTTAAAAATGAAAAAAATATTATGCGCATTGCTTGCCTGCATGCTTTGTGCGTCTGTTTCAATCGGACTTTCCGGCTGCGGATGTTCAAACAACAGCTCGCAGGAACCGGGTTACAAAGTAACGGCAACAGAACCTGACCTCACAAACGATGAATTCGGTTTCTTCATTCTCAACAAAGATGAAGTTATGATCACAAAATACACCGGTTCCGGTAAGGATGTAAAAATTCCCGAAAACTATGAAAACTACAAGGTTACAGTTCTCGGCCGCAGCTTGTTCAACGGCAAGGATATTTCAAGTGTTGAAATTCCCGACACTGTAAAAGAAATTCAGGACTATGCTTTTTCAAGCAACAGAAATCTTAAAAGCGTAAAGCTCCCGAAAAACCTTGAAACTATCGGCACAAACGCATTCTTCAACTGCTCCTCGCTTGAGTCAATCGAGCTTCCTGCTTCGCTTAAGGAAATCGGTGTTTACGCTTTCTCTGCAGCAGGTCTTAAGAGCGTTACAATTCCCGAAAGCAAAACACTTACAACTCTTGACCAGTATGTTTTCTTCCAGTGTCAGGAGCTTACAGAGGTTACGCTTCCAAGTACAATTACAAGCATTGCAGAAAACACCTTTGCAGATTGTCCTAACAAAATCACAATCAATGCGCCTAAGGGTTCATATGCAATAAGCTATGCAAAAACAAACAAGTTTGACTACAAAGAAGTTTAATTTTTAACACGATATCATTTTCAGCTCTGCTGAATCTAATATAATTTGCAAGATAAGAGGTAGATTTAATGAGTACAAAAGAGTATCCGATTGTAGAAAACGTTGAATCTTTTGAGGCTGCGCTCGCAAGAGTTAAAGAGGCACAGAAGATTTTCGCAACCTACACACAGGAACAGGTTGACAAGATTTTCCTTGCAGCCGCAACAGCAGCAAACAAAATGAGAATTCCGCTTGCTAAAATGGCTGTTGAAGAAACAGGCATGGGCATTGCAGAAGACAAGGTAATCAAGAACCACTTCGCTTCAGAGTACATTTACAACGCTTACAAAGATGTAAAGACCTGCGGCGTTCTTGAAGAGGACAAGGCTTACGGCGTAAAGAAGATTGCAGAGCCTATCGGTGTTATCGCTGCCGTAATCCCCACAACAAACCCCACATCTACAGCTATCTTTAAGACACTCATTTGTCTTAAGACACGCAACGGTATCATCATCAGCCCCCATCCCCGTGCAAAGAAGAGCACAATTGAGGCTGCTAAGGTAGTTTTAGAAGCTGCCGTAGCTGCAGGCGCTCCCGAGGGTATCATCAGCTGGATTGATGTTCCGTCTCTTGAACTTACAAATATGCTTATGCAGGAGGCTGACTGCATCCTCGCAACAGGCGGTCCCGGAATGGTTAAGGCTGCTTATTCATCAGGCAAGCCCGCACTCGGCGTTGGCGCAGGTAACACACCCGCTATCATCGACGAAAGTGCTGACATTCTTCTTGCAGTTAACTCAATTATTCATTCTAAGACATTCGATAACGGTATGATTTGTGCTTCCGAGCAGTCAGTTATCGTTGAAAAGAAGATTTACAACAAGGTTAAGAAGGAGTTCAAGGCACGTGGCTGCTACTTCCTTAACGACGAAGAAACAGAAAAGGTCAGAAAGACTATCATCATCAACGGTGCTCTCAACGCTAAAATCGTTGGTCAGAAGCCCGTTACAATCGCTGCTCTTGCAGGCGTGACAGTTCCCGAAGAAACAAAGATTCTTATCGGTGAGGTTGAGTCCGTTGACATCAGCGAGGAATTTGCTCACGAAAAGCTCTCTCCCGTACTTGCAATGTATAAGGCTGAAAACTTTGAGGACGCTGTTACAAAGGCTGAACAGCTCGTTGCTGACGGCGGCTACGGCCACACATCTTCACTCTATGTTGACGCTGTTAACGAAAGAGAAAAGATTGACGAGTTTGCTTCTCGTATGAAGACATGCCGTATCCTCGTTAACACTCCCTCATCACAGGGCGGTATCGGTGACCTCTACAACTTCAAGCTTACTCCCTCACTTACACTCGGCTGCGGCTCATGGGGCGGCAACTCTGTATCAGAAAACGTTGGCTGTAAGCACCTTATCAATATCAAGACAGTAGCCGAGAGGAGAGAAAATATGCTTTGGTTCAGAGCACCTGAAAAGGTATATATGAAGAAGGGCTGTATGCCTGTAGCTCTTCAGGAACTTAAGGACGTTATGGGCAAGAAGAGAGCCTTCATCGTAACAGACTCCTTCCTTTACAAGAACGGCTACACAAAGCCGATTACAGATAAGCTCGACGAAATGGGCATTGTTCACACAACATTTGCTGACGTTGAGCCCGACCCGTCACTTCTTTCTGCACAGAAGGGTGCAGAGGCTATGCGCAAGTTTGAGCCTGATGTAATTATCGCACTCGGCGGCGGCTCAGCAATGGACGCAGGTAAAATTATGTGGGTTCTCTATGAGCATCCCGAAGCTGACTTTATGGATATGGCTATGCGTTTCTGCGATATTCGTAAGAGAGTTTATACATTCCCGAAGATGGGTGAAAAGGCTTACTTCATCGCTGTTCCTACATCATCAGGTACAGGCTCGGAAGTTACTCCTTTTGCAGTTATCACTGACCAGAACACAGGCGTTAAGTATCCGCTTGCTGACTACGAGCTTATGCCTAACATGGCAATCGTAGACGCTGACAATATGATGAGCGGTCCTAAGGGACTTACAGCAGCATCAGGTATCGACGCTGTTACTCACGCACTTGAGGCTTACGCATCAATGCTCGCAACAGACTTCACAGACGGTCTTGCACTCCGTGCACTTGAGCTTATCTTCAAATATCTCCCTGCTTGCTATGACAACGGTATGAACGAACCCGTTGCCCGTGAAAAGGTTGCTCACGCAGCTACAATGGCAGGTATGGCATTTGCTAACGCATTCCTCGGTGTTTGCCACTCAATGGCTCATAAGCTCGGCGCATTCCACCACCTTCCCCACGGTGTTGCAAACGCACTTATGATTGAGCAGGTTATCCGTTTCAACTCTGTTGAAACACCTGCAAAGATGGGTACATTCCCGCAGTACGACCACCCGAAGACTCAGGCTCGTTATGCACAGGTTGCTAAGCACCTCGGTCTTGAGGGTAAGAACGACGCTGAAAGCGTTGAGAACCTCATCAAGGCTATCAACGACCTCAAGGCAAGAGTCGGCATCAAGAACTCCATTCAGGAATACGGCATTGACGAAACAGACTTCCTCAACAGACTTGACGATATGGTTGAGCAGGCATTCGACGACCAGTGCACAGGCGCTAACCCGAGATATCCGCTCTTCAAGGAAATCAAGCAGATGTACCTCAATGCTTACTACGGCAACAACAGCGAAACAGTTTAATTTTCGTAAAATTGCATAGAGTATAAATTAAGCCGTCGGCAGATAATGCCGACGGCTTTTGAAGTTCAAATAAAAAAGGTTATTACAATAAACTATAATTTAATGCGTAATTCGGAATGCGTAATGCGTAATTAATGGTCGCTACGCTCCGAATTTGTAATGTTGCGTGTTATTTGGATAAGTTTGTTTTCCTCGGGTTGATTGATATATCTGCAACGTATCGGGACGTGTGGGAACCCGTCCCCTACGGAAATGTGTGTTTTCCTCTATAAATATGATTTATTTGGTAAAGTTTGATTGCTACTACGGACACGGCACGCCGTGTCCCTACGACTTAAAACAAACGTTTCCTGTATCGCCGTAGGGGACGGCATCCTTGACGTCCCGAAACGTTGCCTATATATCAACTTAAAATTCGGGCTACAATTTTATCCAAACAAACCAACTTTTCCACTCGATTTGCCCGCCGAGGCACTCGGCAAATTATCGTTTAGCTTAATATAGATATAACTACATATTCAATTATTTAATATGTGCCGAAATATAATTATTTACTACAGCAAAAATACTGTCTTTTTCCCCTTTTGTCAGCTTTCTGAATCCATCAATTAAACTTGATTCCTCATTATTCAAATCGTAGTTCTGAACAAATTCTATTTTTCGGTTTATATCGGTATTTCCTATCAGATAATCAACGGAAGTATTGAAAAAGTCCGCAAATGCAATAAGCGTGTCAATATCAGGCTCAACGTTGTGATTTTCATACTTATTAATTGACTGCTGGCTTGTGCCGATAATATCGGCAAGCTGTTGCTGGCTCAATCCTTTTTTAGTCCTGAGAAGCTTTAAATTCTTTACCATAACTATTCACCTCAATATTAATATTAACAACTTGAAGTAGTTAAATAAAAAACTTATTATTAGTTATTGACAACAACCTAAAGTTGTTATATAATACAAATAAAAGTTTGACTATTTATGTTGAACAAATACTAATAAAGGGGAAATTTAAATGAAAAAGCGAACAAAAATTTTATCAATTATGTTGGCTTTAATGCTGACAGCAACACTTGTACCGACTGCTTTGGTGCAGGCTTTTGCAAGCGACTATTATTCGGGGAAATCTACTCCTGATGAACCTGAAAATGATGATTACATAGAATCATTTGAAATTACAAAAGCACCTGATAAGACCGAATTTTATTATTCTGAAGTTAAAAAAGAAGATTTTTTCGATAAGTTATACGATGGTTTGAAATTTTGTTTCAATATGAAGGACGGCAGCAGTATTGACTACTCATATAACGAAACAGGCGATTACATAGATTTTGGCGGAATAGATGATTACGGCTACCTCAGCGTAGATGTTGACGATATCGAATATGATTCATACGACGAATGTTATATTTTATCTCCCGGAAAACACACGGTCAGATATACATTTACACACTATGCAACAGCATTTAATACTTATGATTACACAGCCACTAAGGAAATAAATGTAATTGTTCCCGAATTAACATCAATCGAAATCACAAAAGCACCCGATAATACTACGATTGAAAAATACTACGACGGTTATGTATGGGCAGATGACCTTATGGAAGGTCTTGAAATGCTTTTAACTTTTGACGACGGCACAACATACAACTACTCATATGATGAAGATTTTGAAGTACCTGCGTGTTTCTATGAAAAAGGTATTGACGGCGAGCTTAAAATTCAAGGTACTGACGAAGATGGTACACTAAATAATTTACCTCTTGGTGAAACTGAAATCACCTATGAATTATCAGGCTGTACAGCAACTCAGAAAATTACTGTCCTTGAAAATGAGTTTATTTTAAATCCAATTACTAAGCTTGAATTGACAAAGTTACCCGATAAAGAGTTTAGCGCTCCTTACATTAAAGAAGACGAAAGCAATTCAATTGCATATAATATGAAAGGAGCAGAACTGACAATCAGTCGTAAAAACGGAGAAAAAAATGTAATAACGTTTTCTGAAGGAATTTACAAAGGACATGATGACGACGGTAATGCATTTGCACCATATGTTTATTTTACAGATCCAAATTCTAAACCGATATTCATCAATGTTAAGGATTTAGGTGATTATAAAGCAGTATTCAGATTAGAAATAACAGATTTAACACTTGAATTCTCAGTAAAGAATACAGGAACAAATGACAACCCTGCAACACCCGGTGAGGTAATCAATCCAAGCAATCCGAGCAGTACCGTTCCCGCAAGCTCACAGGGCGGCACAAGTGCCACTTCCGACACACCTGCAAACAGCAACACATCTTCAGGCAACACCAGTAACGGTGCAATTGCAACAGGTAATGCCGCTGTTTCCGCAATTATGCTCTCTGTTCTTCTTTTAGCCGCAGGCGTAATGGCTGTTATCGGCAGAAAGAAACAGCTTTTCTAAAAACTGAATTATACTCGTAATGCATACAAAACAAGCGTTCATCGAACTCTTAACGATGAACGCTTGTTTTAATTTTGTCAATATTCTACTTCTGCGTTTTGTTGATAATCAAAACGTCATTTTCCTTTACAACTGTCTTGCCGCTCGGAATTACAATCCTCTTTCCCCTCTTTATCAGCGTTACAAGCTTGTCGGAATCAAGGTCAATTTCCGAAAGCGCCATTCCTATCCACTCGCTGTCGGAGTCAATTTCTATCTCCGTAAGGTGTCCCGTAAACTTCTTTTCAAGCGATGGGCCGCTCAATACGGCAATATCACCCGAACGCAATGTTGTGTTGCCCCTCGGAACAATCTGCTTATCATCTCGGATTATCAGCGCAAGGATTGTATTCGGTAAAAAGTGGATATTGCAGACCTTTTTGTTTGCCCAAGGATGCTTTTCGTCTATCGGAAGCTTGATAAACTGAACGGGAACTTCCTTTGTGTAGTCGTTGAAGGTTTTCATAACGTCGCTCTTGTTGTCTATCATATCAAGGCGCTTTGCCACAAACGGAATAAGCGTTCCCTGAATTGATATTGAGAACAACACTATGAAGAAAACAACGTGGAAAACATCATTTTTGAGATATGCAGGGCTTACAACCGCCATTATTGCAAATACTATTGATGCCGCACCACGAAGTCCCGACCACGAAACAAGCAGTTGTTGCTTTATCGGACAGCGAAACGGTGTGAGAATTGCAAATACTGACAGCGGACGGGCAACAAACGTAATGAACAGCGCAATCGCAAGCGCAGGCAATATAATCGAAACCATCTGCGACGGAAATGCGACAAGCCCTAAAAGGAAGAATATGAGTATCTGCATAAGTCCTGTTATGCCGTCAAAGAAATGCACAAGCGATTTTTTATTAGGAATTTCCATATTTCCGAGGATAATTCCCGTAATATACACTGCAAGATAACCGTTGCCGCCGATTACCGAGGACAGTGAGTACGATACAAGCGCCATAGAAAAAACGAGGATTGACTCAAAGCCGTTTGTGCCGAAATTCATTCTTTTAAGCATAAACTGAGCTAAAAAAGCTGTCGCAACGCCGATTAACACACCGAAAACTATCTGCGCAAAAATCATATACAGAATTTCACCTGCGCTTGTTTTTCCGCTCATCAGAGTGAGAATAATTACCGTCATCATATATGCGCACGGGTCGTTACTTCCGCTTTCAACCTCAAGCAGAGAGGCTGTATTGTATTTCAGATTAAGCCGTTTGCTCCTCAGTATTGAAAATACCGATGCGGCGTCGGTTGAGCTAATTACCGCACCGATAAGCATACTTTCAAGCAAATCAAATTTCAGCACAAAAAAGCAGAACAGTCCCGTAATTCCTGCGGTGAGCACAACACCGAGCGTTGAAAGCAAAACCGACTTTGCCGCAACCTTTTTTGCCTTTTTCCAGTTTGTGCCGAATCCGCCGTAGAACATTATGAATATCAGTGATATTGAGCATATTGTTTCGGCAAACGAGAAGTCGTCAAACTGAATTTTAAAAATTCCGTCACAGCCGAACAACATTCCGAGAAAGATAAAAGCAAGCAAAACAGGAACGCCGATTTTTGAGCTGAACTTGCTTACAGTCAGGCAGATTATAATTATTACAGCTGCGATTAATATGTAAAGCGCCATAAAACCTCCTACAATTATTAATTTTTACGATAAAAACGCAAAGCGGCGCAACAGAGATGAACGTCCTTGTTGCACCGCAAATAATTTCTATAATATTATTTTACTATAAAAGCTTAATTTTGGCAAGTGTGCGAGTTTGCGAATAAATCCGAGTTTTTTAGCATTATGTATTGATTTTCAGTATAATTTGGTGTATTATGACTTTGTATGTTTACGGGGGTTATCCGTAAATATTTCTTTATACAGTGAGAGGTAGTTATGAAGATTGTAATTGTCGGATGCGGCAAAGTAGGCACATCCATTGCAACGGAGCTTAACTCCGAAGGACACGAAATTGTTGTTGTCGACATAAACCACGAAGCAGTTACACGTCTGTCCGAATCCCTTGACATTATGGGAATTGAGGGCAACGGCGCAACATACGAAATACTTGTCGAAGCAGGCGCACAGACAGCAGACCTTGTGATTGCCGCTGCGGCAAGAGATGAAATCAACCTCTACACCTGCCTTATGGCTAAAGCCGCAGGCGTAAAGCACACAATCGCCAGAGTAAGAAATCCCGAATACACAAGCGATTTATACAGAGTAAAGGACCAGCTTGGTCTTTCAATGGCTATCAATCCCGAGCTTACCGCCGCAACCGAAATCAGCCGTTTGCTGCGATTTTCGGGTGCGCTTGAAATTGACTCATTCGCAAAGGGAATTGTTGACCTTATTAAGGTTCAGATTCCGCAAGGCTCGCTGATAAGCAACAAAAAAATCAGCAATATCGACATTCTCAAAGGCAAGGTCAGAATCTGCTCGGTTGAGCGTGACGGTGAGGTTTATATTCCTAACGGTGACTTTGTTATTCAGAGCGGCGATAAAATCTCGATTGTTTCAAAGTCAGAAACTGCCGCAAGATTTTTCAAAAAAATTAATGTTTCAATCGGCAGAAGTCGTGACGTAATATTGCTCGGCGGCGGCAAGGTTTCGCATTACCTTGCGATGATGCTTTTAAAATCCGGCGCAAACGTAAAAATCATTGAAAAGAATGCTGAAAGATGCACTGAGCTTTCAGAACTTCTTCCGGGTGCCGTAATAATCCACGGTGACTGTATGGATCAGGATTTGCTTTTGAGCGAGGGCGTTGAACACGCTGACGGAATTGCGGCTCTGATGGACTATGACGAGGAGAATATTTTAATCTCTCTCTATCTCAAAGACGTTTCAAAAGCAAAGATTATTACAAAGGTCAACAACACCTCGTTTGACTCAATTCTGTCTAACCTTAATTTTGACTGCATTATTCATCCCAAGAGCCTTACGGGTGAATATATTGCCCGTTATATCAGAGCAATGCAGAACTCGCTCGGCAGTAACGTTGAAACGCTCTACAGGCTCAACGACGAACGTACCGAGGCGCTTGAATTCAGAGTCAAGAAAAATTCAAAGGTATGCGGTATTCCTCTGCAAAATCTTAATCTTCTCGATAATCTTCAGATTATCTGCATCAACCGTCACGGAAAAATCATTCTTCCGCAGGGCAGTGACTCGATTATGCCCGACGATACGGTTGTTGTAATTACAAAGCACAAGGGTTTAAGCGACCTTGACGATATATTCAGCAGACATTGAGGGTAGTTTTAACGTATGAATAAACGTATTATTGTCTATATACTCGGCTGGGTTCTCATTATTGAGGGTGCGGCTATGCAGATTGCAACAGTGACCTCGTTTATTTACGGTGAACACGAGGGATTGTATTTTCTGTTTACGGGTGCGGCAAGCGCAATTCTGGGCTTGCTTGCAATTAAAATTAAAAAGCCTAAAAATATGGTGCTCTATCAGAAAGCAGGCTTTGCGGCTACGGCACTCAGCTGGATTATGATGTCGCTTGTAGGCTGTCTGCCTTTCTGGCTTAGCGGTGAAATTCCGAGCTTTATTGACGCATTTTTTGAAACCGTTTCGGGATTTACCACAACAGGCTCGTCAATTCTTTTAGATGTAGAATCATTAAGTCACGGTATGCTTATCTGGCGAAGTTTTCTCAACTGGCTGGGCGGAATGGGCGTTATTGTGTTTCTGCTTGCGATTATCCCGAAATTGGGCGGTCAGCAGAACATCTACCTTATGAGAGCAGAAAGCCCCGGCCCGATAATAGGCAAGGCTGTTCCTCATATGAGGAGCTATGCGGCATTGCTTTACGGCATATACATCGGCCTTACCGCACTTGAAATTATACTTCTGCTTTGCGGCGGAATGGGATTTTTCGACGCACTCAACACAAGCTTTGCTACGGCAGGCACAGGCGGTTTCGGAATACACGCCAACAACATTGCCGCCTACGACACCTATTATTTTCAGACGGTCATTGCAATATTTATGCTGTTGTTCAGCATTAACTTTTCGTTCTACATTCTTTTGCTTGCAAAGAAATTCAAGCAGGCATTCAGAATGGAAGAATTGTGGGTTTATCTGGGAATCATCGTTGTTTCAATCGCTGTAATCACGATAAATATCAGCTCCCTCTACCCCACGCTTTATGAGTCGTTCCACCAGAGTTTTTTCTATGTGTCATCAATCATCACGACAACGGGATTCGGAATCGGCGACGTAAACCACTGGCCTGCACTTTCAAAGGCTGTAATCGTTATTATAACCTTTATCGGCGCAATGGCAGGAAGTACGGGTGGCGGATTTAAGATTTCAAGAATTCTGATTCTCTGCAAAGAGGTCAAAAAGGAGTTTGCTCTGCTAATTCACCCGAGGAACGTCAAGACTGTTAAAATGGACGGAAAGACCGTTGACCACAGCGTAATGCGAAGCACCTCGGTGTTTCTTGTTGTGTATATGGGAATCTTTGTTTTCAGTTTTCTGCTGATTTCGATTGAAAACAAGGATTTTTTAACAAGCTTTACAAGCGTTGCGGCAAACCTGAACAACACAGGTCCGGGACTTGGTGAAGTCGGTCCTGTCGGTAATTACGCTAATTTTAGCATACTTTCAAAGAGCGTGCTTATTTTTGATATGCTTGCAGGCAGACTTGAGCTGTTCCCGCTGCTTTTGTTGTTCTCACCGTCAGCGTGGAAAAAATCTTGATAAGGCGTTTTTATTTTAATACAATAGCATAAACAGCGGCTCTTATGCGAATGCGGCTAATCTGAAATGGTCTACTTCAAATTCAAGCGTTGCCACCGTTACAAAAGGCAACGGCAACAAGGCAACAATCACAGCAAAATCAAAAGGTACTGCATACATTAAAATCACACTTTACAACGGCAAAACAGCGCAGTGTAAGGTAACAGTAAAATAAAAACATTTTAATTTTAGTAACGGCAATCAGAAATGACTGCCGTTACTTTTTTGAATGTTCTTTCACTAAACCATAGCCTCAACGGGCAAAACGAGTGGAAAAGTCGGATTGTTTGGATAAAACGGTTGCCGAATTTTAAATTGATATATAGGTAACGTTTCGGGACGTGTAGGAACCCGTCCCCTACGGCAATACAGGAAACGTTTGTATTATAACCGTAGGGACA